>NZ_FNFP01000002.1:0-300000 GCF_900100845.1 Natronincola ferrireducens
AAAATTTACTGATTTTATAGTCACAAAAAGTTGTGCAAAAGGATAATATAGTAATATGCTATGTATTTGTAAAAAGGTTAGGGAGGGGAAAATATGTCACGTAAAGGAAAAATTAAAAGTCTGTTACCAGGAGGCAATACCTCAAAAGGATTTTATTCCTATTTTCAATACATTATTGATTTAAAAAAAGCAAAGAAGGTATATTTTTTAAAAGGTGGTCCTGGAACTGGGAAATCTAGTATGATGAAAAAAATAGGGGCTGTTATGACTGAAAAAGGCTATGATATTGAGTTTTATCACTGTTCAGCAGACCCTGACTCCATTGATGCTATAGTAATACCAAAGCTAGGAGTAGCTATGGTGGACGGTACATCTCCCCATGTAATAGATCCTAAATATCCTGGGGCAATAGATACAATTATACATCTAGGTGACTATTGGAATGAAGAGGGATTAAGAAAAAATAGGGATAATATTATAAGGGAAATTGATGCAAATGGGAAAAGATATAAGCGCACCTATAAATATTTAGCAGCAGCAAAAATAATCCATGATGATGTGGAATGGATCTATAGTCAAGCTATGGATTTTTTAAAGGTAAATCAATTGACCAATCAAATTATAGGGAGATTTTTAAGAAACCACCCAGATTTAAATAAATTACCTAACGAAAGACATCTTTTTGGTAGTGCCTATACCCATAAGGGGCACATTGATTATGTAGAAACCTATATAAGTGAAGTAAAGAATATCTATTATATAAAAGGAGCACCGGGCACTGGAAAATCAACGTTATTAAAAAAAATAACTAAGGGAGCTACAGAAAAGGGATATGATATAGAAGTTTATCATGAGCCATTAGAGCCGGAAAAAATAGAGCATATTATTATACCAGAATTAAACTTAGCCTTTACAACAAATAAAAAATATGAAGAAAAAGAAACCTTCGACCTAAATCAGTTTATAGACCCAGAGAAACTTAATAATTATATAGAAGAATTGAAGTATAGTGAGAATCTTTTTAAACAATTACTTCAGGATGTAATAGACAACTTAAGAAAAACAAAGGCAAAACAGGAGGCTATGGAGGAGTATTATGTACCTAATATACAATTTAAAAAAATTGATGCTTTAAGAGAAGATATAATAAAACAGATATTATCCTTTAAATAGGGAATTCAACGAAAACTTCTTGACACATGAGTCAAGAAGTTTTTTTGCAATATCCTTTTTAATCTGTTAGATTGGATAAAATCTGTTAAATATGATAATATATAGTGATGGACTTTAGAATTTTTATAGTAAGAAACAAGAGGATATAAATATGAGGATACAGTATTTTAAAGGGGGGTATTAGCACATTGGTTATAAAGCATTTATCAGAAAGTAAAGAGCATATGGAGTTGGTTATTAATTGGTTATGGAAAGAGTGGGGAAACGAAAAAAACTATAGTTATTATAAAAGTATAGTTGAAAGTAGTTTAGATAAGGAAAATTTACCTCAAACATTTATTGCTCTGATGGATGACGAACCAGTGGGAACTGTTGGTTTATGGAGATGCGATTTAATGAGTAGACAGGATTTATTTCCTTGGCTTGCATGCCTATATGTTTTGCCAGAATATAGGGGAAAGGGAATAGGATTAGCCCTACAGAGATTTTTAATTAAATATAGTGGCGAAATTGGGTATAAAGAAATCTTTCTTTACACTGAATTAGATAATTATTATGAAAAGCTGGGTTGGCAATATATAGAGAATGGTATTACCAATAAAAACGAAATCGAAAAAATTTATAAAATAAATACAAAACCTAGATAAATAATACTAACATTACAGAAGGGGAGGCAGACATTTTGACACCTAATGAAAGATTAATGCAACAAATTAACTTTATTATTGAAATCGACAAATTGAAAAGTATATGGAGACAGACGACACTTATTGATGGCTCAAGAAGAGAAAATGATGCTGAACACTCTTGGCACTTGGCAGTCATGACAATGCTTTTATCAGAATATGCTAATAAAAAGGATATAGATGTTCTTCGTGTAATGAAGATGGTTATCATACATGATTTAGTGGAGATTGATGCAGGGGATACCTTTGCCTATGATCAGGAGGGGTATAAGGATAAGGAAAAAAGGGAAGAGGAAGCTGCCAATAGGATTTTCAGTATCCTACCAAAGGATCAATACAAGGAGATATACCATCTGTGGAGGGAATTTGAAGAAGGCCACACGCCGGAAGCTCGATTTGCTGCGGCATTAGATAGAGTCCAGCCTTTACTACATAATTATTATACCGAAGGAGGGACCTGGAAACAACATAATGTAACCCTTGATCAAGTAACGAAAAGATTTGAACCTATTAAAGAAGGGTCAGAGGTTTTGGGAAAGCTGGTAGAGGAGATCATTAACGAATCAGTGGCAAAGGGTTACATTAGGCAAGGGATGTAGGGCGTGAAAAAAGACAAACAGATGAAATCTAGTAAAGAAGAGTATACAGATATTGTATCAACAGTGGTGTTTTGAGGTTTATTTCTAAAGAAAAATTAGAGAAGGAAGGTTATGGCAATATTTGAAGCTCTTTAAATATAAAATCTCTAAATTTTTCAACATATAAAAAAGTCTTTACAATAGTATAAAAGACTTTTTTATATAGAACAAATTCGTACTATACTAGTTTATTTTCATCTAGCTTAGCTCTTATCTCTGCTGAAGTGGTTTTGGTATCATCATAATCAACCAATACAGTATTATCCATCATATCCAACATTACTGTATTGACACCGTTAAGGGCATTTAATATGGTTTTAATATTATCTGGGGGCACTTTTGTATTATTAAAACTTTTAAAATGATACTTTTCTTTTCCCATTATTGCACCTCCTAGAAACAGTGTTTGCTAATTTCTCTAGAATTTTGTTGTTTTTTACATATCAGGAATATTTAGTTCACCACCAAATTTTGTAATAAGTGCTTTTATTTCTTCTTCATCCTCATCATCTGCATCTACAACGATTTTGTGACCATAATCCGCAATTTCATCAAAGCCAGCCATGCCACTGACCATAGGATTTGCAGCTGATAGAGGAGCTTTATCAATATCAATACCTCTATCTCCCGACTCTAAAATCAAATTTGATAAACTGGTGGACATTTCTGTTCCAGGTAAATTTGTTATATAATTTCCATCACCAACAGTGTTGTCCTTTAAATCTAAGGTAGCATTTTTAAATCCAACCCTATGTAGGGCTTCTATTGCTTCGTTTGCTATTTTTAAACTATTAAAATAACCTGCAATTTTCATGGGTATTCCTCCACATCTATGATAATACTATACAATAATAGTATGTTCCAAAAACAAAAAATTACTTCATTCATACTAGAGAAAATCTTTGAGTATAAAATCAAAAATTGATGATAAAAATCTATAAAAGAAGATTGTTCATCCAAATTTTATACTATTTATAACTTTAATGTATATTAGCTTCTATTTCTTACAAAAATAATAAATAATAAATAATAAATATTCATTTACAGAAAGAGGCAAAAGAGATATAATGATGCAGTGAAAAATAAATTCAGGAGAGATTATATGAAAACAATAGAATTTAAAGATTTAAACATTCAAAAAGACATTTTAAAGGCTATAGAAGAATTAGGTTTTGAGGTACCAACACCTATTCAGGCCCAAGCATTACCAAAGCTATATGAAGGCAAAGATATTATAGGCCAGGCCCAAACTGGAACAGGAAAAACTGCAGCTTTTGGCATACCTATGATTGAAAAGGTTGATTCAAAGGATAAGGATGTCAAGATATTGATTTTAGCTCCTACAAGAGAATTATCTATGCAGGTGGCCGATGAACTAAGGAAGTTTACTAAGTACTTAAATGGTGTTAGATCTCTAGCGATTTATGGAGGACAACCTATCGAAAGACAAATTAAGGCTTTAAAGCAGGGTGTACAGATTGTTGTAGGCACTCCTGGAAGAATTCTTGACCATATTCGAAGAAAGACCTTGAAGCTAGACCAAGTAGTGGGAGTTGTATTAGATGAAGCTGATCAAATGCTGGACATGGGATTTCTAGAGGATATGGAAGCCATACTACAGCATACACCAGCAGACCGACAAACTGCTATGTTTTCTGCCACCATGCCTAGAGAAATAGAAGCAATAGCAAAGAAATACATGAAAAAACCTGAAAAAATCAAAGTGGTACATAAGGAATTGACGGTTCCTAAAATAGCTCAATTTTATTTTGAAGTGAAAAATCATGAAAAGCTAGAGGCATTATGTAGAGTATTAGATATGGAAGAAAGTGATCTAGGAATTATATTCTGTAGAACAAAAAAAGGTGTAGATGAGTTAGTTGAAAGTCTTGAGAGTAGAGGATACTCTGCTGAAGGGTTACACGGTGACCTAAAACAGAGTCAAAGAGATCGGGTTATGAAGAAATTTAGAGATGGTACCATAGATTTATTGGTGGCTACAGATGTGGCAGCTAGAGGTATTGATGTAGATGATGTAGAATTGGTTATTAATTATGACATTCCAGAGGACTTTGAATATTATGTTCATAGAATAGGAAGAACAGGAAGGGCTGGAAGGACAGGTTTGGCCTATACCTTTGTGGCCGGAAGACAGCTTAGGACTTTAAAGGCATTAGAAACCTATGCAAAAACAAAGATAAAAAGAAAGAACGTACCTAGTATCAATGATATTGCTGAAAAGCAAAGAGAGACCGTTGCTAATAATATCATTACAACTATCGAAAAAGGTGGAATTTTAGAGTACGTCACCTTTGTTGAAAAATTAGCTGAAGACTATAGTTCTATTGATATAGCCGCAGCCTTAATGAAATTAATGTTAAACAAGAATGAAGAAGAGGCTATAGAAGCTGCACAGGACGTTTCCTCTGTAGATACTGGAGCAGAAGCTGGAATGGTGAGAATGTTCTTAAACATCGGTAAAAGACATGGGGTTAATCCTGGACATATATTAGGTGCCATAACAGGAGAATCTGGAATCGATGGTCATCTTGTAGGGACCATAGATATTTTTGATAAGTTTACCTTTGTTGAAGTGCCTGAAAAGTATGCTAATAAAGTTTTAAAAGCTATGAATAAAAATCAAATAAAAGGTAGAAAAATCAATATGGAACCAGCTAATAGACGATAAAGCCACAAACAATGTGGCTTTATTCATCATCTTCAGCAGCGTGAGCAATTCTAGAGCAAGTAGCTGCAACAATACCAGAAATTAAATCATCTAAAAATGTATTTATTTGCCCATTTTCATGGGCATTTAATTTACCTATAATTCCTGGTTTTAACTTATCTAAGTAGCCAAAGTTTGTAAAACCGATGGAGCCATAGACATTGGTAATGCTTAGTGCCAATATTTCATCTATACCGTATAGGGAGTCATCTCGTTTAATCATAGATAAAATGGGTTCTTCAATTAGATTGGATTCTGCCAGCTTATCTAGTTGAATTCCTGTAAGAATGGCATTTTGAACCTCTCGTTTTGATAAAACCTTATGGATATTTGCAACAGCTATTTCCATAGTTAAAGGTAAATAATCTTTTTGCAAATCTATAACCAAATGGGCCATGTCTTCAACAGTAACCCCTCGTTCCTCCAGCATTTCAATAACGGATTTCTTCATACACATCTCTCCTCACTTGATATATTCCATTTTAATTTTTTGCTTTGCTGCAAAAAGCAATCCTTCTAAATTAGGGCTGTCATTTCCACCACCTTGAGCACTGGTGGCATTACCACCACCCTTTCCATTGATTAAAGGAGCCACCTCTTTAAATAGTTGATTCATATTGATTGGAACATCCTTGGAGCAGGAGAAGACTACTTGAGCTTTATCGATTTTGGTCCCCAATAAAGCAATTGTATTAGGATATTGAACCAGTAGGGATGCTAAAAACCTAAGGTCTTTAAAATCTTTTCCTTCAAATTGTTGAATAGCTACAGAGTAATCACCTAGCTTCTCAGCAGTGGCATATAACTCTTTTGCCTCATAGGCAATTAACTCCTTTTTCATATCATTAAAGGCCCTAACAAGGTCTTTATTTTCTTCGTGAATTCTTATAACAGCTTCTTCTGATTCCCTATCCTTTACCGATAGCAAATTAGATATTTCATTAATTTGTTTGTTTTTCCAAGTAAAATCCTCTAATGCTCTTTGCCCACAGACAAATTCTATACGAATATTACCTTTGTTTTTTTCCCATTTTCGAATTTTTATTATACCAACCTCTCCAGTAAAGGTTGGATGGACGCCACCACAGGGGGAGTAATCAAATCCATCAACAGCTACAATACGAATACCATCCTCAACCTTAGGGGGTTTTCTTAAAGGAATAGTGCTTATATCTTCCTTTGTTGGGAAAAGAGTCTTAACCTGGAGATTTTTATAAATAATTTCATTGGCCATTTTCTCAACAGCCTGGACTTCTTCAAAATCAAGGGAGGTCTTATGGATATCAATTGTAACGTACTCCTTACCTAAATGAAAGCCTACTGTAGCAGCACTAAATAGTTTGTCAAAGGTACCAGAAAGAATATGCTGACCTAAATGCTGTTGCATAAAATCAAACCTTCTACCCCAATCAATGGTACAGTATATTTTTCCCCCAACTATAGGGGGCTTATCCGTTACATGATAGATGGTTTCTTCTTCTTCATATACATAAAGAACATCATACTCTCCAATTTTTCCTTCATCCCAAGGCTGACCGCCTCCTTCGGGATAAAAGGCGCTTTTATCTAAAACCACTACAAACTTATTGGTATCTTCTTTATAGGGTTCTACAGATAAAATAGTTCCCTCAAATTCTTTTAGATACCCATCCTTCCAAAAAAGCTTTTCTGTCTTCATTTGTACACCTCATTTATATTAAGATTTTCGCTATTATTATATCATTCTTCCAGAAAACTTTGGAATATAGGGTGAAATTTATTTTTAGAAAGATAAAGAATTTCACCTTTTGAGGTGATTACTTTATAATTTTTATTAGTTATACCAAATAAAGATTCCCTCCCCTTTTCCATATCCCGTAGAAGAGCTACATCCCATAGGAAAATTTCCTTTGTTACCTCTCCTAAAACAAAAGTATTAAAATCATCACTCCAATAATAGGAACGTTTATAGTTATCTTGATGAATTAAAGAAAAGCTATGGACATCAGGATATTCTTTAGCATGGGTAGTATACTTTTGTAGGGTAGTAATGGTATTGATTTTAATGGCATCATCCACGATGAAATCAATTGTAGTTTCCTCTAGCACTCTATTCCATAAATCTTCTCTAGCATTGGGATTTATCCAAACTTCTTTATAAATTTCCTCGTAATGCAAGGTTTTTTGCCAAACATTTTCAAATTTTCCCTCCATAAATAAATATACCTGTAGAAATTCTTCATAAAAAAAGGAGCCAAACCTTTCATCGAGGGTTTGATAAACCAGCATCATATTATTTAATTGAGAAGAATTGCTTAAAAAGTCAATTTTACTTATTGGAAGGATGTTTTCAATTTTGTTATGATAGATATAGTCACTACCAATACTATCAAATATTACTATAATTGCTAAATCCTTCGAAAGATTAAGGGCTAAGATTAATTGATCTGATTGCTGGGGTAAAATATTGTCTATATATAGGTTCATATCTATATAGTCAATAAATTCCATCCATTGTTCATAGCCTGTAACAGTGAGGGCTTTTTCAATAATTGAATCCTTAGCCTCCTTCTGTATGTTAGTATCCTCATTATGATATAAATCAATAAGCTCTTTTTCAATTTTATGGGAAGAAGATGTATAGGCTTGAAAGGTAGCTATAGTTTCAGGAGATTGAAAGAAATAATAGGTATAGTAAGATAATAGGGCAACAAAACAAAAGATAAAAACACTCAATAATTTTTTTGTCATAAAATCACCTCAATAAATTATATGTTCTTCTACAATAAATATTTGTACTATTCATAGGATAAAAAACTTATATCAATTATCTAAACTACTAAATTCAACAAAAATAAATATTTTTATATAAATAAAGAAGGAATTTGTATTATTTTGTAGAATTGATATATAACCACAACACAAAACTATATATTTTATCCTATCATAGAATTAACATATGATAGGATAAAGGTGGCAATGTCGCCACCTTTTTTCTTTTTGGGAAAAATAACTTAATAGAAATAGGGTTCGAGATGGGACCAAATCCGATGTCCATCACTTTTAATCACAATAGTTCCTTGTTTATCTGTACGATAGATAGCAACAGGAAATTTCGTTAATCCTTCTAGCACCTCTTGATGGGGATGACCATAGGGATTGTTGCTTCCAGCAGATATCACAGCTACCTTTGGGTTAACCACTTCTAAAAACTCTCCACAAGTGGAGGTGTTGCTACCATGATGACCTACCTTTAAAACTTGAGCTTGAAGAAAACTTCTAGGATACTCCTGGATTAGATCCTTCTCCCCTAAATATTCAAGATCTCCAGTAAATAAAAAGGACTTATCTTTATAATCCATCTTTAAAATAACACTCCACATATTTAAATTATCCCCATAATCCTTCATAGGTCCTAAAAAATACAAGATAATATCCTCATCCAGTTCCACAACAATATCATTTGTTGCGGCAGTGACCTTCAAATTATTATCTTTCACCGTCTGTAATAATTTTTCATAGGTTTTACTGGTGTGAGCTTTTTTAGGCATATAAAATTTATCTATTGGAAAGTTATTAACAACATCAACAAGACCCCCTATATGATCGGCATGGGGATGAGTAGCGATCAGTATATCTATTTTTTTCACTTTATTTTTTCTTAAATAGGAGGTTACATTTTTCCCGGCGGAGGGTTCTCCACCGTCAATCAGTAGGGTTTTATCGTTGGGGGTTTTGATCAAAATGCTATCCCCTTGGCCAACATCGATAAAGTGAAGAGATAAGACTCCCTCATCCTCTCTTAAAAAGCAACCGGTTAAAAGACCAATTACAATAATAATAAGCAGTAAATTTATGAGTTTATTTTTCTGCAACACCCTATCCCCCCTTTATGTATCCCCATTATATTATATTTTTCTATAAAACAAAATAATTTAATTTCTTATTTCCATTGTTAACAATTATTTTTTGGTATAGTATTATATATAAGAACTAGTAACAAACTCCTGAAGGAGGGCTTATAATGATTTTAAATATATTTTTCTCTAATAGAATCGAAAGAGAACAATTTATAAAGCAACAGTTTAATATAGAAAAGATAACAGAAGAAAATGAAATTTCAAATTATAGGGAAACCATGGCAATAAAAAAAATTAAATTTAAAAATAGACATAAAAATATTCCTGGGTTTTGGTTGGAGTTACAATTCCATAACAATATAAAGGGTAAAAGCTTATATAATGATGTGTTAAATCATATGGAGGATAAGGCAATTAGTGATAATGTATTTTATCCCAAGATAAATATGTCTTTAAAAGTTTTAGAAGCTAAATGGATAGATAAATATAATTTTGTTAATAAAGAAAATCATGGTGAAATTTGGACCCTATTTTTTCAAGAACTAAAAAGTCACTTAAAGTATGACAGACTAGATATTGTTTATAAAGGACTTCTATTGTTTTTAAAGTATAATCCTTTTTTTCTTAAAAAGTATAAACGATATTATATGTTAGAGGATTTAGCCTATCTATATGAGGCTAAAGGAAATGTGGGTAAGGCAATAAAATCCTTAAAGATGCAAGCAGCTTTACAGCCCAATTCGGTGGAACCCTATTTAAATATGAGTAGTTTTTATATTATAAACGGCATGGAGGAAGAAGCCTTTTACACCTGTAAGGAAGCCTTGAAAAAAAATCCTGAAAACCAATATTTAATTAGCAACTTAATTATTTCCTTAATTAATATTGGCAGCTATGATTATGCCATTGAATTTCTACAAAAGGCTCTAGATAAACATCCAGATAACTCCTATTATTGGAAACTAATGGGTGATATCCTTTATGAAACTGAAAACAACAAGTCAGCAATAGACTGCTACCATAGGGCTTTAAAAATAGAAAAAAGTTCTATGATAGAAGAATTTAAGCTAGATATTTACACAGGTATTGCTGACTGCTACTATGATGAAGAAAATTACCCAGAGGCCGCCAATTATTATCGAAAAGCATTGATATGTAATCCTAAAGAGCCATATTTACTTTTAAGTCTAGGTCAAATATATTTCTTCAGATTAAAAGAAATAAAAATAGCTTACAAATACACAAAGCTATTGGTTGACAGTATGCCTGACAACGGTTATGGTCAATATCAACTAGGATTAATTTATTCTCAAATAGGAAATGTTGAAAAGGCTATATGGCATTTATATAAAGCTCGAAGCATTATTCCATACTATAGACCAATTCAGGATGCTATTAACATGCTGAAAAAAACCAACAAAAAATTGCAGGTATACTAAAATCCCTATGTTTTTTGTCACAAGCCAATATAAGTTTAGACATAATAGTGAATACTATAAACATGTATCCCCACAGAATAAATAAAGTTAGGAGGAATACTGTTGAAACTAACTGTATTAGGGTGCTACGGACCTTATCCTAAGGCTGGAGGAGCTTGTTCTGGATATTTAATAGAGGATGAAAACACAAAAATTTTGATTGATTGTGGCAATGGAGTACTATCTAAGCTACTGACTATTTGTAACGACCTAAACAAACTGGATGCTATAATTTTAAGTCACCTCCATCCTGATCATATGAGTGACTTAATGGTATTGAGATATGCAATTTATATCAAGCAGATGTTAGGAAGGATGGAAAGGTCTATTCCCCTATATCTACCAGCAAATCCCCAGGAGGATTATGAAAGAATACAATATAATGGGGTTTTTACTCGAAATATAATCCATGATGCTACAGAGATCAATATTAATAATATGAGAATAACCTTTAGGAAAACAAATCATCCAATCGAATGCTATGCAATGGCATTTGAGAAAAACGGCAAAAAATTTGTTTACTCCGGTGATACTAAATATTTTGATGGATTAATTGACTTTATAAGGGGAAGTAATTTGTTTTTGTGTGAAGCCAATATTCTCCACAAGGACTTGACAGACAATGTACCCCACTTATCTGCTAAACAGGCTTCGGAAATTGCCTTAAATGCCAATGTTAAAAGAATGATTTTAACTCATTTTTTACCAGATATTAATACATTAGATATAGCTAATGAAGCAAAGGAGGTATTTCCTTATATTTTAGAGATGGCGGAGGAGGGCAAATGTTATTTTATATAGCTTAAGATACATAATAACTTAAGCTATATACTCTTCATATATTAGGGAAAAGAGGGCAAAATATTGTTGACAGGTTTTTATGGTACAAAATTTGTCCTTAGTATCCCAATATTTATGAAGAAGGGTGGAAATGCTATGTTAGAAAGCGTTTTTGACCGAAGAGTAAAGCATGAAGTAGGATATGACCTTTATTTGGAAATACCAGAAAAAGAATATTTGCAGATTTATGAAGATGTTAACAATGAAGCTGCCAATGATGTTGTAGAGCAATTTCTTTATTTGCATCAAGATGACGGAAGACCTCAACGTGTGGAAGTAAAACATGATAAAAACAATCATACCATTAATATTAAGGCTTTATTAACCTATGAAGATAATAATCATAGGGAAGCCAAAATCCTACCCAATCATTTGAGACATTATGAAAATAAAAGGGAGTATTAGAAAAAGAGAAAAAAGATAGTCCATACTTTTAAAAACCAGATGGGTACTTAAAAGTATAATTATCAATAGCCATAGACTATAAGACAGTAGAAGTTGTTAAACCAATACTGTCTTTTTTTAATCAAATAAAGGAATTTTTTTGTTAATAGAGAAATACACAGTAAACCGTAAAGGGAGGGAGAAAATTGGCTAAACCCTTTAGTATACTATGTATTTCTGTTGTTATAGGAATTATACTGGGCTATTTTATAAGTATATCTATTACAGGTTATTTATTAATAGCTCTTCTTTTAATTGTAATATTAGGAATGTTATTTATCCAAAGAAATACATCCTTGTTTATAGGTCTTTTATTTATAATCATAGGGAATTTTATTTTTCAACACCATCAAACGGATTATACAGTTTTAAAGGCTTATCCCTACGGCGCATTAGAGATAAGGGCTAAAATTGAAAAAGTTGGCTTGGAAAAGAGGGGCTATAGAGAGTATGATATAGAAATCCTTCAATTGTCAGGGAATATTAAAGAAATAACCATAAAAGAGAAGGCTAGACTTAGATTAAAGAAGCCCTCTATAAACAATGAAGTTTTTTATCCCGGAGATATAATTGAAGTAAAGGATGTTACAATAGTTGAAGATTTTCAAGAGGTCAATCTCGAAGGTTACCATTTGTTTTTAAGAGGTAAGGGCTATAAGACTGTGGTTTCTGCAGAGAAAGACAAGGCTATAAAAATGAATCCTTCAGAAGCATTAAGTTTTTTAAAAGTGACTTATAGTGTAAGACAATACATAGAGGATTTTTTTCATAGGACATTAGAGCCTATTCAAGGAGGGATACTGAAAAGTATTATGTTTGGCAATCAAGGTTATATCGATAGTGAAACCCTGAAACTCTTCTCTAGAAGCGGCACAGCTCATATTATTGCTGTCTCCGGTCTGCATATAGGTGTAATAGCCCTCATAGCCCATCATGTCTTAAGTTTTTTAAAAGTAGGAAAAAAACAAACCTTGTTGATTACAATGGTTATTCTACTATTTTATAGCTGTATGGTGGACTTTCCTGTATCCATTATGAGGGCCAGCTTGATGTATTATTTATATGTTGCTGCTTATTTTTTAGATAGAAGGTATGATGCCATCAACAGTTTAATGATGATAGCCTTTATATTACTGCTACGTAACCCCTTTATCCTTTTTAGTGTTTCCTTTCAATTATCCTTTGGAGCCACCCTTAGCATTTTATTATTCTATCCTCTAGTTAAGGAGTTGGTGAAGGGAGTACCCCAGGTAATAGCCCCTTTAATAACTGTTACAATTTGTGCTCAGTTAGGGACAATGGCTATTATGGCCTATCATTTTCAGGAGGTATCCATCATAGCTCCTATAGCTAATGTTTTTATCGTTCCCGTGTTGGTTCCACTCCTTGCTATTGCTGTGTTAAGCATCGGGGCAAGTCTGGTTTCTGTCTATTTAGGAGACACCCTTAGTTATATTACCAGTTGGATTTTAACCTATATCTATTCAATTGTTACAAGGTTTAGTAGTTGGAGTTATGCTAGTATAACAATAGAAAATACAAACATTTTGTATGTAGTTATTTATTATATAGGGTTATATGTTGTATACTTAATATTAGGTAAATATAAAGAGAAAAAACTAAAGCTAGAAAAGGAATGAAATAGATGAGCTATAAAGAAGCGGTAAAAAAAATAAAGGATAATAAAATAGAAAAACTCTATTTGCTTTACGGAGAAGAAGTTTATTTAATGGAAAAGTTCATGAAGGAATTGAAGACAAAAGTGGTTGGGACTAACTTTGAGGACTTGAACTTTTTTGTCCTAGAAGGAAAGGATTTTACAGTGACAAAGCTGGTGGACACCTGTGAAACATTACCTTTTATGGCGGAAAGAAAGCTAGTAGTAGTCAATGACTTAGATGTTTTTCAGAGCAAAAGAAAAACTATTTCAGAAAAAGATGAAGAAAGCTTTATAGATTATTTAGGAAAGCTTCCCGATACCACTTGTTTAGTATTTAATGCTAATAATACTGTAGATGCTAGAAAGAAGGCTGTTAAGACGATTCAAAAAAAAGGTAACGTTATCCAGTTTCAAAAACTTAATGCCAAAGAGTTGAAGGAATGGATAGAGAAGTTGGTGAAGAAGTGTGGAAAAATCATGGGGGTTACAGAATTTGATTTTTTCATGGGAAATATAGATTATATTGGTAAGAATGCTAAGCAAAGCTTGTTAGATATAGAAAATGAAATTAAAAAAATTGTAGCCTTTATAGGGGATAAAGAGGTAATAGAATTAAAGGATCTTGAGGCTATTTTCACTTCCAATCTACAAAACGATATCTTTAAGCTTTTAGATGCTATTGAAAAAAGAAGGGTGGAAGAGGCAATAAAGCGTCTGAATAGGATGTTGTATGAAGGTGAACCTGTTATCAAGATTGCTGCAACCTTGGGGAATCAAGTGAGAAACCTGCTGAAAACTAAACTTTTATTGGAGGAGGGATATTCCTCTAAAGCCGTGGCCTCTAAAATAGGCATTCATCCTTTTGTAGCCTCTAAATGTGCCAATCAGTGCAAAGGATTTAGGGTTGAAGAGCTGGAAGCACTATTAAACCGGTTTCTACAAATGGATGTAATGATTAAATCAGGTAAAATGAAGGATACAATAGCTTTAGAATTATTTATAATAGAAATGTGCAAAAATTAAAAATCAGAAACAAAAAAGCGGAAAAGCGTACATTATGTACGCTTTTATTTATTGCACTCTATGAAAGTGACTGACACCAAATCAAAGATTCGGGTTATCTACTTTTATTTAGGAACCTAAGAGACACGGATTTGGTTACTTCATAAAAATTAAACAGCTTTGTTTAACTTAGCAGCAAGTCTAGATACTTTTCTAGATGCTTTTCCTTTATGGATTACATTTTTTGCAGCTGCTTGCATAAGTTTTTTCTCAACGAATCTTAATTTTGCTTTAGCTTCTTCTAAATTGCCAATAGCTACAGCTTCTTCAAATCTTTTTATAGCTGTCTTAAGTTGAGATTTAACCATTCTGTTTCTAGCTGTTTTCTTTTTAATGACGTTAATTCTTTTCATAGCTGATTTAATATTTGCCAATATCTTCACCCCCTTATGTGCTCATTAACACAGTAATTTTACCAAATATCAGTATAAAAAGCAATATAAATTAATAATATATTTCATTTATTGACATAAAATAAATTTCTTATACAGAGATAATTTTAGGAAAATTATCAAATAATAAAAGCAAACTCTACTAATACTATGAAAAACAATGGTTTAAGTCGTTGAAAAATAAGGATTTTATAAATTTATTTATCTATTACATAATGAAGAGGTGAAAATATGTTTGAAGTAAGAACAGATTTAGCTTTAGAAGTTAGAGAATTATATCAAGAAGAAAAACAACAGGAAATTCCTGGTGTGGCAGTTGAACAAGAAAATACTGGAGATGTCAATATCACAAGAGTAGAAATTCTTGACCAGCATGGAGCGCAGGTAATGGGAAAGGTCAAAGGAAAATATATTACTCTGGAATGTGTGGGACTCAGAAGACCTAATGCGGATTTAAAGGATGAAGTCAGTAAACTCCTAGCAAAGGAATTAAAAAGTCTAGCAGAGATGAATAAGCCTATGAAGGTTTTAGTGGTAGGACTGGGAAACGAACATGTTACCCCTGATGCATTAGGTCCTAAGGTTGTATCTAAATTATTTGTTACTAGACACTTGTTTCAGTTTTATAACAAGGATAGTGATGAGGACTTAGCAGAATTAAGTGCTATTTCGCCAGGAGTTATGGGAACGACGGGAATAGAGACTGGAGAGATTATAAGAGGTATTGTTGAAAACATTAAACCACATTTAGTAGTGGCAGTGGATGCCTTGGCATCAAGAAAAATGGAAAGAGTAAATACAACGATTCAATTATCTAACACAGGAATCAACCCTGGTTCAGGTGTAGGTAACAAAAGAAAAGCATTGAATGAAGAGACTCTAGGTATACCTGTAATAGCTGTTGGGGTACCTACGGTGGTGGATGCAGCTACATTAACCAATGATACTATTCAGCTAGTGATCAAGGCTTTTTCTAAACAGGTCAAAGTAGGCTCTCAGTTTTATAATATGTTAAATGAGTTAAAGAACGAAGAAAAGTATCATATGATTAAGGAAGTATTAGAGCCCTATAGTGCTAATGTAATGGTTACCCCCAAAGAAGTAGATGATATCATTCTACACCTATCCCATATTATAGCAAACGCCATCAATATAGCCCTACATCCAGGTATAGATCTCCAGGACGTAAATCGATATCTTCATTAAGGATTGATGGCATAAATAATACCCACCTTTCATATTAATCAGTATAGTACTGATAAAAGGTGGGTGCTTACTTTATGAAAAAGAAATTAAAAATTTTAAGAAATTATCAAAATATTGTTATATTAATATTAATACTGGCTATTTTATTTTTCTTTGGAAAACTGTTATTAAATAAAAACTCCTTTGCTGAAACATCACAGCCCATGCAGCAGGAATCAATAGAGCCTCCAAAGAATGTACCCTTGCAAAATAGAATTTTAGTACATGCTATTGATCAAGTATTCCCTGGTAGTGGGTTAGAAGATAAAATAAGCTTGGAAGGTTTGATTAATGGACTATATTCTAGTTTCATATATAATCTATTCTATGTGGATTTTAGTAATCCATTAACTTTTGTACAAGCTCAGTTTCCAGCCAGTCTTACCCATAATATACAGGTGGCACTTGACTCAACAGATGAAAAACCAGCACCACTAGGTGATCCCACAAGGGATATATTCTTTGTTGATTATGAGGAGGAGAAGGGCAATACTGTAGCTACTGGGACCTCTCCTGTCGAGGAATCAGGAGATACAAATAATGATAATGACGAAGACGATTTAGGAGAACGATCAGAAGGTATATATTTGATAGGAGAAGACGACATTGTGGACAGTTTGAAAACCAGTGATTTATCATCTTTAAATGTAGTGAAGCCCGCCGGCATTACATTTGAAAAAAATAAACCCCATATTTTAATTTATCATACCCATGGTACAGAATCCTATAAGCCCGCTTCAGAGGGGAATTACCATACCCTTAGAAAGGAATATTCTGTCATTGCCATTGGAGAAATTTTAAAGAGGGAATTGGAAAAAAGGGGATACAATGTTATCCATGATACCACCTATCATGACTATCCTTCTTATAGTGGATCCTACACCAGATCTTTAGAAACTGCTAGAAAAATACTACAGGAAAATCCATCTATAAAAGTAGTGTTGGATGTCCATAGGGATGGCTATGATCATATAGAAACAAACCCCAATCGTGAAAGGCTTATTGCCAATAACAGAGTGACTATAAATAATGAAACAAGTTCAAAATTCCAGTTAGTCATAGGTCCTGCCACTGAGAATCGTAAAGCCGTAGAAACTTTTGCAACCTATGTAAAAGCAATTAGTGATGCTAAATATCCTGGATTTAGCAAGCCAATTTTAGTAAAGCCCTATGGAAGGTTTAATCAATTTTTAGCTGATCATTACGCTCTGTTGGAAGTGGGAAGTAATGCAAATAACATTGAAGAAGCTAAAAGAGCTGCTAACCATTTAGCTGATGTTTTAGCAGAAGCATTGGATGGTATAAGGAAATAGGTTTATAAAGCATAAAAACTGTCGACACTAACAATGGTGATGTGGATGAGCAGAATACAAACAAAAATACAGAATAAAAAAAAGAAAAGGCAATTAAAAGGATTTATAATATTGGTTATACTCTTTTTGATTTTGGGAATTGTTTCAGTAGACTATGCCCTAAGGGAGATGTTGGCATTAAATGAAATAAGGGCTATTGGCTATGAACTTCAAGAGGAGGAAGTAGTAATATATCTATTAGGAGAAACCTTTTATATTGCCAATGAAAGAGTTAATGAAGTTTATTTATTTTTTCAAGAAGGTTATTATAAAATCATAGAAAAAATTAAAAATGTCGGGGTAACCGACATTTTTTTTGAAATACAACACAGAATATCTACCAACAATAAAAATATTGTGATATAATTTATAACGATTGTGACAGAAAATATGATATTGCAGAAAGTTTCAAGAGAATCCATATTATCAATAATCCTATGGACTTATGTCATAGAATTTGGAATAGAAGATTCTTTTATAAAGCTATGGATACGTTAAGTTGAAGGAGGAATACATATATGCCAAGCGATAGACAAAAGAAAATCAGGAATTTCTCTATTATCGCCCACATCGATCATGGGAAATCTACCTTGGCTGATAGATTGATAGAAGATACTGGCCTAATAAGTGAAAGAGAAATGCAAGAGCAGATATTAGATAACATGGATCTAGAAAGAGAACGGGGTATCACTATTAAACTACAGAGCATTAGATTAGTTTATAGAGCACGGGATGGAGAAGATTACTATTTAAATCTTATTGACACACCAGGACACGTAGATTTTACCTATGAGGTATCCAGAAGTTTAGCAGCATGTGAAGGGGCTATCTTGGTAGTAGATGCAGCTCAAGGGATTGAAGCTCAGACCTTAGCAAATGTCTACTTAGCTTTAGAACAGGATTTAGAGATTGTTCCTGTTATTAATAAAATAGATCTTCCAAGTGCCCGACCGGATGAAATTAAAAAGGAAATAGAAGATATTATTGGGCTAGAAGCCCATGATGCTCCTCTAATTTCTGCAAAGGATGGTCTAAACATAACAGATGTTTTGGAAGCTATTGTAGCAAAGGTACCAGCACCTACAGGCTCAGCTGAAGCACCTTTAAAAGCATTGATTTTTGACTCCTACTATGATAACTATAAGGGTGTAATTGCTTATGTCCGAGTGGTTGAAGGTACATTAAAAAAAGGTATGAAAATCAAGATGATGGCTACCAATAAAACCTTTGAGGTGACGGAGGTGGGGATTTATTCTCCAGGTCCTATCCAACTAGAAGAGCTAAAGGCTGGAGATGTTGGTTATGTGGCTGCCAGTATAAAGGATGTTAGAAACTGTCGTGTAGGGGATACAATTACCGATGCTACGAACCCAACGGAGAAACCATTACCTGGATATAGAAAAGTAACCCCAATGGTTTATTGTGGGATCTATCCTGCTGAAGGAGAAAAATATGAGGATGTAAGAGATGCTTTAGAAAAATTACAGGTAAATGATGCAGCACTGGTTTACGAACCAGAAACCTCTGCAGCATTGGGTTTTGGGTTTAGGTGTGGCTTTTTAGGTCTTCTTCACATGGAGATTATTCAGGAAAGATTAGAAAGAGAATTTAATCTAGACTTAGTAACGACAGCACCAAGTGTTATCTATAGAATTACTAAAACCGACGGTGAGGTTGTTATGATACAAAATCCTGCTAATTTACCAAAGCCTCAAGAAATTTCCATAATGGAAGAACCTATTGTAAAGGCCAATATTATGGTGCCTAATACCTATGTAGGAACAGTGATGGAGCTGTGTCAAGAGCGTCGGGGAGAAATGAAAAATATGGAGTATATTGAAGAAACAAGGGTTGTTCTTCATTATGAGCTTCCGCTAAATGAAGTAATTTATGACTTCTTTGATGCATTAAAATCCAAAACGAAGGGCTATGGCTCCCTTGACTATGAGTTTATTGGTTATACAAGGTCTAACCTTGTAAAGCTAGACATTCTAATTAATGGTGAGCAGGTGGACGCCCTATCCTTTATTGTCCATGAAAGCAAGGCTTATTCAAGAGGTAGAGGAATGTGTGAAAAATTGAAGGATGAAATACCTAGACATCAATTTGCTATACCTATTCAAGCCAGTATAGGACAAAAGGTTATTGCTAGAGAAACCATTCGAGCCCTACGAAAAGATGTTTTAGCAAAATGCTACGGTGGAGATATTACTAGAAAGAAAAAATTATTAGAGAAGCAAAAAGAAGGTAAAAAGAGGATGCGTCAAGTGGGTAGCGTAGAAGTTCCTCAAAAGGCATTTATGTCTGTATTGAAATTAGACAGTTAAATTTTCTAAGTATAAAAACTAGTAACTCCTATAGATGGGGCTTACTAGTTTTGTTTATAGGTTAGTATTGCTTAATACCCTGACAAGTTAATATTTATAATAAAACTAGATATTAACCTTAGTCTTGGCCTTAATCTCGTTGGGAGGAATTAATTTGAAGCCGTTAAGTATATACATCCATATTCCCTTTTGCAAAAAAAAATGTCACTACTGTGACTTTGCCTCCTATAGTGGCAAATCCCATTTCATTAAGGATTATATGATTGCCCTTAAAAAAGAAGTGATGCTATATAAGGAAGAAATAGAGGATTACAAGATAAACACCATTTTTATAGGAGGAGGAACCCCTTCTGTTTTAGAGGTTGGGCAAGTGGAGGAGCTTATGGATCACCTCCATAGAAACTACCGTCTATCTAAAACTATAGAAATTTCTATAGAAGCAAATCCAGGTCTCCTAAGCTTCGAAAAGTTAAAGGAATACTACAGCAGTGGTATCAATCGATTAAGTATAGGGTTACAGGCATGTCAAAATCATTTGTTGACAAGCCTAGGAAGAATACATCAATATGAAGATTTTGTTCGAAATCTTCAAGATGCTAGAAGTGTAGGATTTTATAATATTAATGTAGATTTAATGTTTGGTCTGCCAAAGCAAAGGCTGGAGGATTGGTATACTAGCCTAAAAAATGTAGTGGATTTAAGGATACCCCATATCTCAGCCTACAGCCTTATTATAGAAGAGGATACCCCCTTCTATCAATGGACGGAGGAGGGAAAAATACAAAAGCCTAAAGAAGATATTGAAATAAATATGTACCATAAAGGGATTCAATACTTGAAGGAGAAGGGATATATTCATTATGAAATATCCAACTTTGCAAAACCTAACCATCAATGTAGACATAATATCACCTATTGGAAAAATCAACAATATCTAGGCTTGGGGGCAGCAGCCCACTCCTACCTTAATCAACAAAGGTTCAATAATCATCCGAAGATTGAAGATTATATGGAGGCCATAATGGAAGGTAAAAAACCTATAGGAGAGAAGAACGATCTTTCTCTTAAGGATGAAATCAGTGAAACGATGTTCTTGGGGTTAAGAATGATGGAGGGTATATCTACTAAAGAATTTCAAAAAAGATTTAATCAATCCCCCTTTGATATATATGGGGAAATATTTAAAAAATTAAAAGAAAAGCAATTAATAGAATACGATAGTAACAATATAAAGTTAACCAGTAAAGGTATAGATTTAGCCAATATCGTTTTCCAAGAAATGTTATTATAATTCATATTTTTTTTAAAAAGTCTTGACAAAAATACATTGAAGTGATATTTTAAAATCAGAAACGTTAGCACTCAACAGAACAGAGTGCTAATAATCTGAGGTGAATGTGATGGAATTAAACGATAGAAAGATAAAGATATTGCAGGCCATCATTCGTGATTATATACAAACGGCAGAACCAGTAGGCTCTAGGAGTTTGTCAAAAAAGTATGATTTAGGTGTAAGTCCTGCTACTATTAGAAATGAAATGTCAGACTTAGAGGAACTGGGGTACCTGACGCAGCCCCATACATCTGCAGGGAGAATTCCTTCTGATAAGGGATATCGACTTTATGTAGATAATCTCATGGAAATTAAAATGATTGCTGATTTGCAAAGAAAAAACATTAAAAACAATTTGTTGAGACAATTTGGGGAAGCGGAGCAGTTATTGCAGTACAGCTCTAAAATCATTTCTCAGTTTACCAATTATACATCTTTAGTACTAACACCACAAATTAGAGAAAATAAAATAAAGCATATCCAGCTGGTGCCAATTGACACTGAAAATATTATAGCTGTTATGGTAACAGATACAGGGATTATTAAAAATCCATTAATCACCATGGCTGAGGGGATAGAATACCACCGACTAGAAAAGGTATCCAATCTTTTGAACAAAAAGCTTCAAGGAATGACGATAAAAGATATGGAAGGTAAGATGTTGCAGGAGCTAAAAAAAGAACTTTTTGAATTTAACAATATCATTCATGCAGTAGTTCCTAAAATTTTTAGTGTACTAGAGGGTATCGAGGATGCTGAGCTCTTTCTAAGCGGCACAACCAATATCTTTAATTTTCCTGAATTTAATGATGTCTTAAAAGCAAAATCCTTTTTAAGCATGCTAGAGCAAAAGGAGACCATTAGCAACATTATTTCATCCTCAAGAGAAGACGGCATTACTGTATCTATAGGCAGTGAAAATAACTATCAAGAAGCCAAGGAATGCAGTCTTGTGACGGCTACCTATAAAGTCAATGGTAATATTGTAGGAAGATTAAGTGTTATTGGACCCACTAGAATGGATTATTCCAATGTAGTTGGTACTTTGAACCAAATTAGTCAGTATATTAATGAATTGTTAAGAACAAGATATTAATAAAAATACTGGTGCGAAGTGCTTTAGCATTTTGCACTCTATCTTTGTCTTTAAGAATAAATAGATGGGGTAGGTGAAGCAAAATGACAGAAGAAAAAGATAGAATAGATACATCCTTAACAGAAGAAGCAATAAATGATAAGGAAGAAAATAGGGAGGAAATACATAGCAATAAAGAGGCCCTACAAGAAGAAATGGAAAATCAAAGAACTGAAGAAGGTGTAGAGACGTTGAAGAAAAGGCTAGAGGAAAAAGAAGCTGAAGGCAAAGAGTACTATGATAGAATGGTTAGACTCCAAGCAGATTTTAATAATTATAAAAAAAGGGTTGAAAAGGAAAAGAGTGATATCTACCTTTATGCCAACGAAAAGCTAGCAGCAGATCTATTGAATATTATAGATAACCTTGAAAGAGCTTTGGCTTCCCAAGGGGAAGAAAATAAAGGTAATGGTTTATATGAAGGAATTGAGCTGGTGCAGAAACAGATGATAGATACCCTAAAAAAACATGGTATAGAAGAAATTGATGCCTTGAACAAACCTTTTGATATGAATCTACATCATGCTGTTATGAAGGAAGAGGCTGAGGCTGAAACCGATCAAGTAATAGAGGTGTTTCAAAAGGGATATACCATCCACGGCAGGATTTTAAGACCTGCTATGGTGAAGGTGGCCCAATAAAATAGATATCAATCATTATTAAACTATATAAACATAGAAGGAGGAAATAGAAATGGGTAAAATAATAGGTATAGACTTAGGTACAACTAACTCATGCGTATCAGTATTAGAGGGAGGGGAACCAGTTGTTATATCCAACTCTGAAGGCAATAGAACAACACCTTCTATTGTAGCATTTGGAAAGGATGGAGAGAGAATTGTAGGTGAACCTGCAAAAAGACAGGCTATTACCAATCCTGACAAAACAATTGCATCTATAAAAAGACATATGGGTACAGATCATAAAACAAATATAGATGGGAAGGATTATACACCACAGGATATTTCTGCTATGATTCTACAAAAATTAAAGGCAGATGCAGAGGCTTACTTAGGAGAGAAGGTAACAGATGCAGTTATTACAGTACCTGCTTATTTTAGTGATAGTCAAAGACAGGCTACAAAGGATGCAGGTAAAATTGCAGGCTTAAATGTTCAGAGAATTATCAACGAGCCTACAGCAGCGTCTTTAGCTTATGGTTTAGATAAAACAGAGGAACAACAAAAAATATTGGTATATGACTTAGGTGGTGGTACCTTTGACGTATCTATTTTAGAACTAGGGGATGGGGTGTTTGAGGTACTAGCAACCCATGGAAATAACCATCTAGGTGGAGATGATTTTGATCAAGTAATTATTGACTACATTGCAGAAGAATTTAGAAAGCAAGAAGGTATTGATTTAAGACAGGACAAAATGTCTTTACAACGTTTAAAGGAAGCAGCTGAAAAAGCTAAAAAAGAGCTTTCCAGCACCATGACTACCAACATTAATTTACCTTTTATTACTGCAACCAATACTGGACCAAAACACTTAAACATGGATTTAAGCAGAGCAAAATTTGAAGAAATATCTAGTCATCTAGTAGAGAAGACCTTAGAGCCTATAAGAAAATCCTTAGACGATGCTAAGCTTTCTCCCCAAGAAATTGACAAGGTAATATTAGTAGGAGGATCTACTCGTATTCCAGCTGTACAACAAGCTGTTAAGAAAATTACAGGTAAAGATCCCCATAAGGGTATCAACCCAGATGAGTGTGTGGCATTAGGAGCAGCTATTCAAGCAGGGGTATTAACGGGGGAAGTAAAGGATGTTCTTTTATTAGACGTAACACCCCTATCTTTAGGTATTGAAACCTTAGGGGGTGTATTTACACAACTGATCGAAAGAAATACAACGATACCTACAAAGAAAAGTCAAACTTTCTCTACAGCAGCTGATAATCAGCCAGCAGTGGACATCCATGTGCTACAGGGTGAAAGACAAATGGCTGCCGATAATATAACATTAGGTAGATTTGAATTATCTGGTATTCCACCAGCGCCTAGAGGTGTACCACAAATCGAGGTAACCTTTGATATAGATGCAAATGGGATTGTAAATGTTTCTGCCAAAGACTTAGGTACTGGCAAGGAGCAAAAAATCACCATTACTGCTTCCACTAATCTTTCTGATGATGAAGTTCAAGCTAAAGTAAAGGAAGCTGAGCAGTTTGCAGAGGAAGACAAAAAACGCAAAGAAAAGGTAGAAGTTAAAAACCAAGCTGATACCCTTGTTTATCAAACTGAAAAAACCCTAAAAGAGATGGAGGGTAAAGTTGGCAAGGAAGATGAGGAAAAGATTAAAGCAGAAATAGAAAAACTGAAGAAGGCATTAGAAGCCGACAATGTTGAAGATATGAAAAAAGGTATAGAAGATTTAAACAATGCTTTCCATGCCATTTCACAGCAAATGTATCAACAGGCTCAGCAAGAAGGACAGGAGACAGCAGGAGAAGGGGCTCAACAAAACAATGAAAATGTAGTAGATGCTGAGTATGAAGAAGTAAAGGATGATGAAGATAAGTAAGTAGTATGAGGACACCTTAAGGTGTCCTCATCATTAATCAAAAAGGAAATTAGTTGATAAAATATATAAATTACAATATAATAATGAATGGTTGAAACCCTATCATCCCGTAGTGAAATTTAGTGAAAGGCGGTGAAAAGGTGAGTAAAAGAGATTATTATGAAGTATTAGGTGTAGATAAAAATGCTAGTGCTGAAGATATAAAACGAGCTTACCGAAAATTGGCGATGAAATACCATCCTGATAGAAATCCAGGGGATAAAACGGCTGAAGATAAGTTTAAAGAGCTTAATGAGGCCTATGAAATATTAAGTACTCCAGAGAAAAAACAACGTTATGATCAATTCGGCCATGCCGGAGTCAACGGTCAAGGTGGCGGAGGCTTTGGCGGTTTTGGGGGCGGAGGCTTTGAAGACATCTTTGGTGATATCTTTGATATGTTTGGGGGAGGAGGTTTTTCTTCCAGACGTAATAGAGGACCTCAAAAAGGTGCCGATATTAAATATGAATTAAGTATTACCTTTGAGGAAGCGGTTTTTGGTACAGAAAAAACTGTAGAGTTTTACAAATATGAAAACTGTCAAACCTGTAATGGTAGCGGTGCAAAACCTGGCACTTCTAAAAAGACATGCTCCCATTGTAAAGGAACAGGAGAAGTGCGATTTGTTCAACGAACACCACTGGGTCAAATCGTTAATGTAAAGGCCTGTGACCACTGTCATGGAGAGGGGCAGATTATTGAAGCCCCATGCACCACCTGTAATGGTAAAGGAAAAGAAAGAAAGCGCAAGAAGATCAAGGTTAGAATTCCAGCCGGCGTGGATAATGGTTCTATTATTCCGTTACGGGGAGAGGGAGAACCTGGCATCAAGGGTGGACCCTATGGAGATTTATATGTTGTATTAAGGGTATTACCCCATAGAATTTTTGAAAGAGATGGTTACGACATTATATGTGAAATGCCTATTACCTTTGTCCAAGCAGTATTAGGAGAAGAACTAGAGGTTCCAACATTAGAAGGAAAGGTAAAATACAAAATTCCTGAAGGAACCCAAAGTGGAACAATATTCCGTTTGAAAAATAAAGGGGTACAAAACCCAAAAGGATATGGAAAAGGCGATCAATACGTGAAGGTTGTTGTAGAGATTCCTAGGAATTTAACAGACAATCAAAAAGAAATGCTGAAGCAGTTTGCTGCCGAAGGTGGAGAAGAAATACATGAAAAAAGAAAATCTTTTTTTGATAAAGTAAAAGACGTATTTGGTGTATAATAAAATCACTCTATCATGAGTGATTTTATTATAGAACTTGGTATTTTAAGAAATACTGGGCATAATACCATTAATATGATGGTATATTATTTAAGGGATGTGATAGGATGGAATGGATTGAAATATCAATAAAAACCACAACAGAGGCAGTGGAGGCGGTATCCAACATCCTCTATGATGCTGGTGTAGCTGGATTGGTTATTGAAGATCCTAAGGATTTTATTTTTATGGATAATGACGAAAATTCATGGGATTATGTAGATGAATCTATATTTGCTAATCTTTATGAAGGTGCTATTGTAAAGGGGTATTTACCCCAGGCACCTGATTTAGTAGATAAAATAGAGCTTATTCGTCAAGCAGTGGATGTTTTACCAGAATATGGTTTAGATGTTGGACTAGGAGAAGTCACCACCCTAGAAGTTCGAGAAGAGGATTGGAGTCATTCTTGGAAGAAGTACTATAAGCCCACCCAAATAGGTAAAAACATCATTATCAAACCAACCTGGGAAAAATATGACAAAAGTAGTGGAGAAATGGTTATAGAAATGGACCCTGGCATGGCTTT
Organism: Natronincola ferrireducens; assembly: GCF_900100845.1. Classification (NCBI taxonomy): domain Bacteria; kingdom Bacillati; phylum Bacillota; class Clostridia; order Peptostreptococcales; family Natronincolaceae; genus Natronincola; species Natronincola ferrireducens. The sequence continues at coordinate 26,701 of NZ_FNFP01000002.1, forward strand.
TGGAACTGGCACCCATGAAACCACCATGATGTGTGTAATGGAGCTGGAAAACCATGTAAAAAATTATTCTACTGTTTTTGATATAGGATGTGGAAGCGGAATTTTAGCTATTACAGCGGCTAAGCTAGGGGCTGAAAAAGTAATTGCTGTAGATATCGATGAAGTAGCTATAGAAGCTACAAACAACAATGTCAAGCTTAATCATATAGCAGATAAAATAGATATTCGTAAAGGAAACCTTATGGAGGTTGTCACTGAAAAGGCTGATGTTATTGTAGCTAATATCATTGCTGAAGTCATCATGATTTTAAGTAAGGATATTAAAAAATTCCTTAAAACCAACGGTACGTTTATAGCCTCTGGTATCATACTGGACAAAATCGATGTTGTAAAAGAAAATTTACTATCCATTGGATTAGACATTATTAAAATAGAAACTATGGGGGAATGGGCAGTGGTGGTTTCAAAATTAAAGGACGAAAGCCATGAATAGGTTTTTTGTATCCTCTGCTGACATTAATAGATGCGAAAAAAAGGCCGTTGTTACTGGCGAAGATGTAAAGCATATGTCGAAGGTGCTAAGGCTGACGGTAGGAGATACGGTGGAGCTTTGTGATGGGGAAAAATATCAGTATAGGGCTGAAATAAAAAGTATGGATAAAAACCAAGTGCTTCTTTCAATTATAGAAGAGGAACAACTAGTTACTGAACCATCCATTGATGTCATTCTTTATCAAGGTATACCAAAGGCCACTAAGATGGAGTTAATCATACAAAAAACTACTGAGCTGGGAATTAAAGAAATTATTCCTGTTATCACCAACAGAACAATCGTTCATTTTAAAGATAATAAGGATAAGGAAAAAAAGGTAGAACGATGGCAAAAAATTGCTGAAGAAGCTGCTAAACAAAGTAAACGTGGTATGATCCCCTCAATTCATTCACCCATTTCCTTCAAGGAAGCCCTAGAACACAGTAGACAAAATCACATAAATATTATAGCCTATGAAAAAGAAAGCAAACAAAGTATAAAAAACCTATTGAAGTCCTATGGGGAAAAGAAGATAGGACGGATTGGTTTATGGATTGGTCCTGAAGGTGGTTATGAGGAAGAAGAAATTGAGTTAGCTTTGATGGAAGACATACAAGCTATTACCTTAGGACCTAGAATATTAAGAACAGAAACTGCAGGGTTGACGGTATTAAGTATACTTATGTATGACTTAGGAGATTTAGGAGGTTAACTTGTGAAAAAAGTAGCTTTTCATACTTTGGGTTGCAAAGTAAATCAATATGAAACCCAGGCCATGAAAGAGTTGTTTGAAGGGGAAGACTATACTACTGTAGCAGATACGGAAATTGCAGATGTATATGTTATCAATACATGTACTGTAACCAGTATTAGTGATAAAAAATCAAGACAATTCATCCGTAGAGTAAAGCGGAACAATCCGGATGCAATTATTGCTGTAGTAGGTTGTTATGCTCAAACAGCTCCCGATGAAGTTTTAGAAGTAGAAGGAGTTAATATTGTCATAGGCACCAATGATAGAAACAAAATCGTTGAATTGGTGGAGAACTGTAATCATAATGAAAAAATCAATATGGTTGATGACATTATGAAGGTAAAAGAATTCGAAGAAATGTCTATTGGAGAAATCAAAGAAAAAACAAGAGCTTTTTTGAAAATTCAAGAGGGCTGTAATCAATATTGCTCCTACTGTATTATACCCTATGCTAGAGGTCCTATAAGAAGTAGAAAAAAACCTGAAATTATTAATGAAATTAAAAATCTTGTAGACAGTGGCTTTAAAGAGATTGTTTTAACAGGAATTCATGTGGCCTCCTATGGAAAGGACTTAAAGGAAAAAAATGCTCTTATTGCTGTTTTAAAAGAGGTTAATGCTATTACAGGATTGGAAAGAATTCGCTTAAGCTCTTTGGAGCCTACTCTTTTTACTGAAGATTTTCTTCAGGAGATTTCTCGTTTACCTAAGATATGCCAACACTTTCATCTATCTCTTCAAAGTGGTTGTGACAAAATTTTAAACAAGATGAATAGAAAATATACAACTGGAGAATATAGAGAAATTGTTAAGAAAATTAGAAGTGTATATCCTAAGGTTGCATTAACTACTGATATTATTGTTGGATTCCCAGGGGAAACAGAGGAGGATTTTCAAACAACCTATAGCTTTGTGAAGGAAATAGGCTTTAGTAGTATTCATGTGTTTAAATATTCTGCTAGAAAAGGCACTCCAGCTGCCACCTATGAAAATCAAGTAAATGGTAGTATAAAGCATAAAAGAAGTGAAGTCCTTATTGAATTGGGAAACCAATTGGAAAAAAACTATTATCAACAATTTGTTGGCACCACTAAAACTGTATTATTTGAGGCTTCGTCCAAGGATAGGTCAGAACATATGGAGGGTTACACGGATAATTACTTACGGGTTCTAGCTAAAGGAGATCAACAGCTTGAGGGAGAAGTGAAGAAAGTTTACTTAAAAACCTTTGAAGGACAATTTATTATTGGAGAAATCATATAAATTTTTTAAAATTTAAAGGAGTTTCATTTTTTCTGTTGAATTATACAGTATATATTAACAGGTAAGGAGGTGTATTATGTCGGAGTGTATCTTTTGTAAAATTGCAAAAGGAGAAATACCAGCTACAATTTTATATAAAGATGATAAAGTTGTGGCTTTTAAAGATATTAATCCCGAAGCCCCTAATCACCTGCTGGTAATTCCTAAAAAGCACATACAATCTATAGCCCATGCTTCTGTGGAGGACACAGAAGAAATAATTCCCCAGATTTTTAAAACTATACAGCAGTTAGCTGAGGAATTAGGTCTGAAAGAAAAAGGATTTAGAATAGTAAATAACTGTGGGAACCAAGGAGGTCAAACAGTGGATCATCTTCACTTTCATCTACTAGGTGGAAGACAGATGACATGGCCACCGGGTTAAAACTTTGTATTGCATAACCCTTGTTTTTAATGTATAATAACAAAGTATTGGATTTATCCCACTTGCAAATATAGTACTCTAATACTATAGATCAAGCACAGCGGGTGCTCGCGGAGGGAGGGAGAAGTAGAATGTCAGAAATAAAAATTAGAGAAAATGAATCATTAGACAATGCACTTCGTAGATTCAAAAGACAATGTGCAAAGTCTGGTGTATTATCTGAAGTAAGAAAAAGAGAGCATTATGAGAAACCAAGTGTAAAGCGTAAGAAAAAAGCTGAAGCTGCACGTAGAAAAAACAATAAAAGATTCTAATAATGTAAATAGAGGTGAAGAGAATGTCCCTCAAACAAAGATTAACAAATGATCTTAAACAAGCCATGAAGGACAAGGATCAGCTTCGAAAGAATGTTATTACTTTAATTCGATCTGACATTAAACAAATAGAAGTAGATAAAAGAATAGAACTTGAGGATCAGGATGTCATTGAGATTATTTCTAGACAATTAAAACAGAGAAAAGATGCATTGGATGAATTTCAAAAAGGTGGTAGAGAGGATCTTGTGGCACAAGCCCAACAAGAAGCTGAAATACTACTGCAGTATCTACCTGAACAATTGTCAGAGGAAGAAGTAATAGATATTGTAAAGAGTGTTATTGTCGAAATAGGTGCTAACTCTATGCAGGATATGGGGAAAGTCATGGCTGCTGTCATGCCTAAAGTAAAAGGTAGGGCTGATGGCAAGATAGTTAATCAAGCTGTAAAAAAACTATTATAATTCAAATATAACCCGGATATATTCCGGGTTTATTTATATTTTCCAACAATTTACTGAAAATTATTTTAAATGTACTAAATTTAGAAAACTCCCCTATGGTATAATAAAATTAGCTAAAATTTTTAGACAAAGGGGTAATATTTATGGGAGGACATAAAAAATTTTGGGTTATTATTATGTTAGTAGTATTTTTTATGCTAGGGTTTACCTTTAAAATTAGCTCGTCAGCAAATGGAGAGATTCAAGCTATTAAATATATAGATCAAGGAAGTACATCCCATATACAAATCATTACCCATAAAAACATAAAAAAGCTTACAATAGAAGCCTTAAACCAAGAGGGAGAAATGAGCCACTTTTTTACCCTTGAAGATTATGTAATGAAAAGAAATCCAGAAATAACACAGAATATTTTTTATATCACCAATAGAGTGGGAGGTTTAGAAGATATTCATGAATTGTTTGTTACTAATGGTGGAAACATAAAAATACCAATAGAACTGGAAGAGGTACAAGAAGTATCTGTTTCAGAAGTTGTAAAATATACATTTGGTGAAGGTAGTGTAAATCCCTTGAAAATTATGTCCTATAACATACATCATGGTAAAAACCTATACGGTAGATACTCATTAGATGAAATTGCTGAGGTTATTAAAAACAGTGGAGCAGATATAGTTGGCCTACAGGAGATAGATAATGGTGTAATTCGCTCTAGATTTGAAGACCAAATCAAATATTTAAGTGAAAAGCTTTCTATGGAATATGTTTATGGTTATAATATCAATATTTTAGGAGGCACATATGGAAATGGTATCTTAAGCAAGTACCCTATAGAAAGTTATGAAAATCTACTTTTACCCAGTGGTCGAGAACAGAGGGGGCTTCTTAGAGCCACTATTAAGGTTAATAATCATTCCATCCACTTTTTATCAACTCATTTAGGATTAAATCAAGGTGAACGAAAAAATCAAATTAACGCTATTGATAAATATTTAGATATCCTCTCCTCAAATATAATATTAGTGGGGGATTTCAATGCTCGACCCCACAGCAGAGAGATACAGCATATGAGTAAAAGGCTGGTGGATGCAGCCCATAAAGCTGCTAAAGGAGATGAACCTACCTTTGATCTCCCTGTTTTATCTGGACGAATTGACTATATCTTTGTTGATCAAAAGTTTCCTATACAAAGATACCAGGTAATAAAAAGCAGGGCCTCTGACCATTACCCTATAACAGCAATCATTAAACTGGAATAACTGCTTATTAGAGTATAAGCAGTTATTCTATATTGCACTCTCCTTTTAGCAATCTATTTTTTTAGTAGTTTAAACTAGAGACAAAAAGAATATATATTACAATATAGAGAAATATTTTTACTAGTATTACAATCTCATTACAATTTAACAAATCTTTTGACGAAGAATATAATAATTAAGTAAACAATGGTATAATGATAGGGAGAAAGGGTGATAACATGAAAAAAAGGTGGGATATTTTTTTAATTTTGATATTTATATTTGTCATTCTACCATTTCAAACCTTTGGAGCGGGGGATATAAACAATGTATATATCGTTCCAATAGAGGGGGAAATTGGTCCTGCTGTATATCAATATGTAAGGGATAATATTCATATGGCAGAGACAGATCCAAATGCTGTAGCCATAATTTTTGAAATAGATACCTATGGTGGCCGGATAGACTCAGCAGAAAAAATAAGCAAACTCATTATGGCGTCAAGACTACCAACTATTGCCTTTGTAAATACAAAGGCAGAGTCGGCGGGAGTACTATTAACCATATCTGCAGATGCTATTGCTATGGCCCCAGGAGGCACAATAGGCTCAGCAGAGCCTATTCCAAATACAGAAAAGACCTTATCTATGTGGACTAGTTTATTGAGGGCAGCAGCAGAGGAAAAGGGTAGGGACCCTGAACTAGTAGCGTCTACTGCTGATAAAGCTATCGAAATACCAGATGTTATTGAAAAGGATAGACTTTTAAATCTGACAACCCGTGAAGCTAAAGCTCTAGGTTTAGCTGATGTTGTGGCAGATGATTATGCCACTATATTACAGGCAACTGAAATTGATTATACCAACATCATTTCCACCCCTGTTCCCAACAGGGTAAGGGTGGCTCAGACTATGACCAGTGCATATATAGCCCCAATCCTATTAACCTTAGGATTTGCAGGTCTAGTATTTGAAATTTTCACTGCAGGCTTTGGCGTAGGGGGTACAGTTAGCTTTGTAGCCTTTAGCCTATACTTCGGAGGAGCTATTTTAGCTGGAAATGCTGGATGGGCGGTATTGATGGTGTTTTTAGTGGGGATGGCCCTATTATTAATAGAGGCATTTGCTCCCGGCTTCGGCATCCCTGGACTTGGAGGAATCATTTGTATCGTTGTCAGTATTATAATGGCCTCCAACAGCGTAGCTACAGCTATAATTTCTTTGTTTATTTCTTTTGTTCTAACAATAGTGGCTTTGATACTAATATTAAAGTATGCTCCTAGGAGTAAGCATTTTGATCGCATTATTCTGGGGACAAAAATGAAAAAAGAAGAAGGCTATAGTGCCGCTGGGAAGTACCATCAATATATTGGGCAACAAGGAGAAGTAATAACTTTTCTAAGACCAGCAGGAACTATTGATGTTAATGGTGAAGTATTAGATGTGGTTTCAGAAGGGGCTTTTATTGAAGTAGGCAGTAAAGTAAGGGTGGCAAAAGTAGAAGGAAGAAGAATTATTGTCAAAAAAATTGATTAGGAGGGTTTTACATGCAAGGATTGATTCCATTATTAATTTTAATAGCAATTGGATTTATATTGCTATCTATTGTACTAAGTTTTGTTCCAGTAGGTCTGTGGATTACAGCTCATTTTTCAGGAGTAAGAATAGGGATTTTTACATTAATCGGTATGCGTTTTAGGAGGGTACTACCTATACGTATTGTAAATCCTATGATTAAGGCAACGAAAGCAGGTTTGGATTTAAGTATTGATAAGTTAGAGGCCCATTATCTTGCGGGAGGGGACGTTAACAACGTGGCTGATGCATTGATAGCTGCACAAAGGGCAGATATCAACCTTGAGTTTGAAAGGGCAGCAGCTATAGATTTAGCTGGTAGAGATGTACTTCAAGCTGTTCAAGTAAGTGTTAATCCTAAGGTTATTGAAACTCCCAAAATTGCTGCAGTGGCTAAAGATGGTATAGAAGTTATGGCCAAGGCTAGGGTTACTGTTAGAGCCAATATTGAAAGACTTGTTGGTGGTGCTGGGGAAGAAACTATTATTGCCAGAGTAGGTGAAGGTATTGTAACAACCGTTGGTTCTGCAGCTACCCATAAGGATGTTTTAGAAAATCCTGATTTAATTTCCAGAACCGTTCTAAACAAAGGTTTGGACGCAGGAACCGCCTATGAAATTCTATCAATTGATATTGCAGATATAGATATCGGAAGAAATATTGGAGCCCATTTACAAACTGATCAAGCTGAGGCTGATAAACGAATTGCTCAAGCTAAGGCAGAGGAAAGAAGAGCTATGGCGGTAGCAAAGGAGCAGGAAATGAAGGCAGCTGTTGAGGAAATGAGGGCTAAGGTTGTAGAAGCAGAAGCAGAAGTACCACGAGCTATGGCCACAGCCCTAAGAGAAGGAAAAATGGGGGTAATGGACTATTACAACATGAAAAATATCTTAGCTGATACCAACATGAGGGAAGCTATATCCAATGTAAATAAATCAAGCGACGATGATAAAGAAAAGAAAGATACTAAAAAATAGACTTAGGCAGGATTAAAGGAATAAGGCTGATACCACAGTCGTTTAAAAAGGAAGTGATGAAGCTGTGGAAAGTATTTTAATATTTATAGTTTTTGTTATTATAAGCTCCGTATTTAATAAAGACAAAAGAGCTAAAAAAACTTCTAGAAGGCCAAGGGGCTTAGATGAAAATGAGATGGATAGAGGACAAGATCATTCCTTTGACAAACCCAAGCCTACTGTTACAAGACGAGAGGGTGGCTTTGGTGATTTGATTCAAGAGCTAAGAGCCGATTTTAATGAGGTTTTTAAAGAAAAGTCCATTACCCGTGAAGTAAGAGAAGATAACCCAAAACCTATAGAAGAAACTACAAAAGACTTATCTTATAATGAAAAATATGAGTATGAATATGGAAATGAATATCAAAAGCATATTAATGATAAAGAATTAGAAATTAGATATGACGTAGATAAAAAGAAAGCCAAAGAGAGGTCAACACCTATAAAGCCTGTATATACCAATGAAACTCAACAAAGTATTTCAAATAATAACTTATCCTTTGATGAACAAACCCTACTTCAAGGAATCATCATGTCAGAGATATTGGGTAAACCTAAAGCCCTTAAAAAATAGAAGATCTTATGGATCTTCTATTTTTTATGCAATAAAAAGGTCTACATAAAAATAATGAAGCATAAAAATTGAATATATGGGGAGGTGTGTCGCATGAAAAAAAATCAAGAAGTTAAAAAAAGCTTAGCTGAAATTCTAGAGCTGCCAAAGGATATTATTTTAGACATACCCAAAATTACTATGATTGGCAATCTTCAAATATATATTGAAAACCATAAGGGAATTATTGAGTATACCAGCAATCGAATCCGAATTAATAGTAAGAGTGGTGTATTGCGAATCTTAGGGAGAAACTTACTTTTAAAAAATATTGTTCAAGAAGAAATCATTATAGTAGGGGATATCCAACAGGTGGAATTTACAGATTAGGGAGTGATAGCTTTGTTAATGGTGAAACTATGGAATTATTTTAGAGGCTATGTTATTATAAAAATAGAAGGCTTATCATTAGAAAAATTTATCAATATGGCCATAGCTAGAGACATTTATTTATGGGACATCAAAAGACTTAATTATACAACTTTAGAGGCGAAGGTAGGAATCGGAGGCTTTAAAGCTCTTCGTAAGCTTGTAAGAAGAGCAGGCTGTAGAATGTATATATCTGAAAAAAATGGATATCCATTTTGGTTTAGCAAAGTCAAGAAAAGAAAAATGCTTGTGTTGGGGGCATTTTTTTCTTTAATACTTTTATTGGTTTTATCTACTTTTATTTTTAGAATAGATGTTATGGGTAACGAAAACATATCAACTGAGGAAATATTGACAACATTAGGAGAATCCGGCTTGACTATAGGAGCCAATAGGTACTTCATAAATTTAAGGGATCTTGAAAATAGTTTATTAATTCATATCCATGAACTTGCATGGGTAGGTATAGAAATCAAAGGAATTCATGCTAAAATAGAAGTAGTAGAAAAAACACTGCCACCCCCTAGGATTGATAAAAATACTCCCTGTGATGTAATTGCTAAAAAGAATGGTGTTATTGAAAAGGTAATTGCTAGAAATGGAGATGCTTTGGTGCAAAAGGGAGACATTGTAGCAGAAGGAGATCTTTTAATTACGGGTATTGTGGAGAGGGAAGGGATGGAAACCCCCCTATATATACATGCCTATGGAGAGGTTTATGCTAAAACCTATTATGAAGGCAACAAATCAATGAAGCTTCTAAAAGTCAAAAAAGAAAAGACAGGAGAAAAGGTGATGAGAAGAGGGGTAAAAATTGGTGCACTAGAGCTAGCGTTAAATGGGGAAACAAACCCCTATGAAGTGTATGTTTTAGAAAAGTCCTCTAAAAAACCTTTTCAATGGAGGGGCAAAGGCCTACCTGTGGAAATAATAACAGAAGAAATTTATGAAGCTATTGAAGTAGAAGAGAAGGTGGATATAACAGATGCAAAGAATCTATTACATGAAGCCCTTATAGAAGAAATATTGGAAGAAATTCCAAAAGAATTAGAAATTTTAAATAGCAATACAGAGTTTACAATTAAAAATAACATACTATATGGAAATGTCATCATTGAAGTTTTAGAGGATATAGCTACACAAAAGAAATTATAATTTAAGGAGGATTATTTTTGGAAAATCAACAACAACAAAGAAGAATAAATATTGAAAACATGGATTTTCTTAAAGAACTTTTTGGAAATTTTGATGAAAATATTAAACTGATAAATAAATATTTAAATATTGATATTATTCCCAGAGAAGGAGATATTGTATTAGTAGGGGAAGAGAAAGATTTAGAAAATGGAGAAAAATTAATTGATGAATTAGAGAAGATAGCCAATAAGGGTGAACATTTAACCACCCAAAATGTAACCTATATTATCCACATGCTTTTAAATGGAGATCAGGACAAAATAAAGGATTTGATGGGGGATGCTGTTATCATAACAGCCAAGGGCAAACCTATTAAACCTAAAACCTTAGGGCAAAAAAACTACCTAGAAGAAATAGATGATAAGGTACTAACCTTTGGTGTTGGTCCTGCTGGGACAGGAAAAACCTACTTAGCAGTGGCTATGGCAGTAAAGGCCTTCAAAAATGATGAAGTCAATAAAATTATTTTAACGAGACCGGCTGTAGAGGCTGGGGAAAGCCTCGGTTTTTTACCCGGTGATTTAAAGGACAAGGTGGACCCCTATCTAAGACCCCTTTACGATGCCCTGTTTGATATCTTAGGACCAGAGAAATTCCAAAAATATATGGAAAGAGGCTTAATAGAAGTAGCGCCCTTAGCCTATATGAGGGGAAGAACGTTAGATAACTCCTTTATTATCCTTGATGAAGCACAAAATACAACAAAAGAGCAGATGAAAATGTTTTTGACCCGACTAGGTTTTGGCTCAAAGGCAGTTGTAACAGGAGATATTACTCAGATTGATCTACCAGGGGGAAAATTTTCAGGGTTAAAACACGCTGTTGCTATATTAAAAGATATAAAAGAAATAGGAATTTGTTATTTGTCAGAAAAAGATGTTGTAAGACATCCTTTAGTACAAAAAATCATTAAAGCTTACGATATCGTTGAAAATAAAAAAAGAAAGTAAAAATACTTTAATAGGGTAAGTAATAAACCTAGGAGGAAAAAGTATGGATGTTATAAACAAATGGGTAAGTAAGCTTTCAAAAAGTTTCGTTGCAAAACTATGGCAAGGGAAAAGAATGCAGCATATTCTTTTGGCCATTCTATTTTTTGTAAGTGTTTTCTCTCTATTGGTCTTTAGCTTAAAACCTCAAAAATTCGATGTATCCTTAGGCCAAAGATCTCCATCGGATATCTTCTCACCTAAGGATATAGAAGATAGGTGGGAGACCCAAAAGCTCAGGGAAAAAGCATTGGAATCTGTAGAGTTAATCTATAGCTTCGACCCAGGTGTACACATCGAGGTGAAGAAGGACATTGAAGCTTTTTTTCAGTTGGTCTATAGGGTGAGAAGCTATGAAGACGTAGAAGAATCTGATGAAATACAAGAAGCAGAACAAGTAGTAGAGAAACCTTCTCTAGAGGAAGAAAATCCTTTAAATCTTACTAGAGAAGATTTACAAACTGCTCTGAATGAACCCCTAGATAAAATCAATTATTTAGAAACCTATATTTATGAAATTATTGCACAAAATATGAATACTGGTATTAAAGTAGAGGATCTTCAAAAATCAAAAAACACCATGAGGCAATATATTCTAAACATAGAAGAGTTTAACGATGACTTAAAGGAATTAGGAGTTTCCATTATAAATGCAACTATTCGACCCAATATGTTTTTTGACATAGAAACAACAGAACAGCTGCGAAGGGAAGCCGTAGAAAGTGCCGATAGAATTATAATTAAAAAGGGAGATAAAATCCTAAGGGAAGGAGATATAGTTACCTATGACAGACTGGAGTTATTAAGGGAACTGGCCATTGTAACCGATGACAATAAAATAGATATCATGTTGTACCTAGGAATAGCTTCTATTGTATTGGTTATAGAGATATTAATGATTGCCTATATCTATTTCTTTAATAGGGAAACCTTTGAAAAAACTGATAAACTCCTGATGATATGGATCATTATGATAGGCACCCTTATTATTTCTAAAGGTGTTGCCAATATATCTATTTATATTATGCCTGTGGCTGTATCAGCAATGTTATTATCTATTCTCATAGAACCTAGATTAGCTCTATTAGTAAATCTTTGCTTAACAATCTTGATTAGCATTATCACTGGTAATGACATTATTTTTATTGTCATGGCAATTTTAGGTGGCACAGCAGGGGTTTTTAGTGTAATTAATACACAACAAAGGGCTGCTATATTTTTATCGGGAATTGTTGTTAGTTTTATCAATATTGCAACCATTATAGGGATTGGTTTTATTAATAGTAATGAAGTTATAAAAGTACTGATGTATGGATTTTATGGGGTTTTAAATGGTCTGTTTTGTTCCATACTAACAGTAGGTACCCTACCATTATGGGAGTATCTTTTTAGAGTCGTCACTCCATTAAAGCTAGTGGAATTGTTTAATCCAAATCAACCCCTATTAAAAAAGCTATTAATAGATGCTCCTGGAACCTATCATCATAGTATTATTGTAGGCAATTTAAGTGAATCAGCTACTGATGCTGTGGGGGGCAATTCTCTATTAGCTAGGGTAGGAGCTTTTTATCATGATATTGGGAAAATAAAAAGACCTTATTTTTTCAAGGAAAATCAGTTAACATCTGAAAATCCCCATGATAAATTAACGCCCTCTTTGAGCAGTTTGATCATTACTGGACATGTTAAAGATGGGATGGAGCTTGCTAAAAAACATAAATTACCTAAGGAAGTAATGGACTTTATAGAGCAGCATCATGGAGATACGTTGGTGGCATATTTTTATCATAAGGCAAAAAATAGTGAACATGGGGAAAATGTAGATGAACAAAGCTTTCGTTATGGGGGACCTAAACCCCAAACCAAAGAAATCGCCATTGTTATGTTGGCAGATTCTGTAGAGGCTGCTGTAAGGAGTATTTCAAGTCCCACAAAGGATAAAATTGAAAAGCTAATCCATAAGATTATAGAAGACAAGTTAATGGACGGACAATTGGAGGAGAGTGATTTAACCTTAAAGGAACTAGACGTTATCAAAAAAACCTTTGTTAAGGTGATGCTAGGTATTTTCCATGAGCGTATTGAATATCCTGATACAGACATAAAAGAATTGAAGGGAAGAAAATCCTATGGAGTTAATAATTGACAATAGACAAGACAAAGTAAATTTGGAAACTGACTTAATAGAAATTTTGACGAAGGTAGTAGAGGAGTGTTTGGTCTATGAAGGTTGGGATGAAGATTACGAAGTTAGCTTATCCCTGGTAGACAACCATGAGATTCAAGAACTTAATAGAATCTACAGAGGAAAGGATTGTGCCACCGATGTTTTATCCTTTCCCATGGTAGATGACAACAGTCCTATGACAGAAGAAAAGATCTTAGGGGATATTGTTATATCTGTAGAAAAGGCAGTAGAGCAGGCAGAGGAATACCAACACTCTCTAAAACGCGAAATAGCCTTTTTGACAACCCATAGTATGTTTCATTTGATGGGGTATGATCATATGGATGAAGAGGCTAGAAGGATAATGGATGGGAAAGAAAAAGCTGTATTAAATAAACTGGGAATAAAAAGAGAGTAAATGAGGTTATAAAACAATGAAAGTAAGAAAGCTCATTGAAAGTTTTAATTATGCATTTGAGGGCATTATTTATGCCCTCAAAACCCAGCGAAACATGAAAATTCACTTTTTTGTAGCTGTAGTGGTTTTAGCTTTAAGTCTATTCTTTGATTTAACTAGAATAGAAATGTTGATATTGTTTTTAACTATATCTATGGTTATTATTACGGAAATGATTAATACATCTATTGAAGCTGCTATTGATTTGATTACTGATAAATACCATATTTTTGCTAAAATAGCTAAAAATGTAGCTGCTGGTGGGGTTTTGATTGCATCCATTAACGCCATTATTGTAGCTTATTTAATATTTTTCCATAGGATAAATCCCTATACTCATACGGTTTTAACCCGTGTGAGGCAATCATCCATACATATTACCTTTATTGTACTAATTATTATCATTTTTACAACCATTGCTTTAAAGGCTTATTTTGGTAAAGGGACTCCGGTTCAAGGGGGGATGCCCAGTGGTCATGGGGCAGTGGCTTTTTCCTTGGCTACAGCTATTACATTTATTTCAGAAAACATGTTTATAGCAACTCTATCTGTATTGATGGCATTATTGGTATGTCAAAGTAGGATAGAGAGCAAAATTCATAGTTTTTTTGAAGTAGTGGTGGGAAGTGTGCTGGGAATTATTATAACAATTATATTTTTTCAACTTGCTGGATAAATTTATACAAAAGGGGCGAGGACAAATGCACTGGAGAAGAATTGTAATAGGGATACTAGCCATAGGCTTAATAGGTACAATGCTGGCATGTAGTAAAAAGCCTGAAATTGATGAAGAGCCAATAGAAGAAGTAGTTATAGAGTTGGAAGAAGAAAAAGAATCCTTTGAAGGAATGGCTATTAACCCCCTTACTGGATTATGGATTGATAAAGAAGCTGCAATCAGAAGACCAGTAGCTGTAATGATAAACAATATGAAGGCAGCCTTGCCTCAAAGTGGTATATCTCAAGCGGATATTATGTATGAAACCTTAGCAGAAGGAAACATTACTAGATTGGTAGCAGTTTTTCAAGATTTTAATGCTGAAAAAATTGGACCTATTCGAAGTACTCGACATTATTATTTAAATTTTGCTTTTGATCATGATGCTGTCTTTGTTCATCATGGTGGAAGCCCTCAGGCATTTCAAGCTATTAAAAATTTGAAGCCTGCTAACTTAAACACTTTATCCTATCTAGAGGGTATTATGGCATGGAGGGATCCAGTTAGATCTAAGCAAAGGGGGATGTTTGAGCATAGTCTCTATACTAATACAGAGGGTATTATGAAGGGATGGGAAGCAGTAGGCTATAGAAAAGAAGTTAAAGAAGGTCTAGAAAGAAAGCTTAACTTCATGGAGGAGGAATGGACACCAGAGGGGGAAAAAGCAGATATAGTTATTATCCCTTTTTCTAAGGATTATACTGGCAGTTTTCAGTACAATCCAGAAACTAAGCTTTATAAAAGATATCAGTCAGAACAACCTCATATTGATGAAAACAATAACCAGCAGTTGGAGACTAAAAATATTATTATTCAATATGCCGACATTCGGGTGATTTCAGGGGATGCTGAAGGAAGAAGAGAAATAGAACTGATAGGCAGCGGTAAGGGTCTATACATTAGTAATGGCAAAGCCATGCCCATTGTGTGGAAAAAAAGCACCTATGACACAGCTACCCAGTTTCAGGATATTAATGGGAATCCGTTAAAACTAAATAAAGGGAAAACCTGGATTGCCATATTCCCTCAAAACAGAGAAATTCAATTGCAGTAGTATACGAGGAGGAAATAAAGATGGAGTATAAAGAACTTATAAAAAAAGCTAGGGAAGCACAAAAAAAAGCATATGTTCCCTATTCAAATTTTCCTGTAGGAGCAGCGCTATTAACAAAGTCAGGGAGAGTTTATACTGGATGTAATGTTGAATGTGCCTCCTATGGTGGAACAAATTGTGCTGAAAGAACTGCTATCTTTAAGGCGGTTTCGGAGGGAGATAGAGAAATTCAAGCCATTGCAGTGGTGGGTGCTGAAAATGAATACACGTTTCCCTGTGGTATATGTAGACAGGTGATTGTAGAATACGGAAAAAATATCAAATTAATTATTGGAAAAACTGAAGAAGATTACCAAGTATTTACCATAGAAGAGTTGCTACCTAAGTCCTTCTCTCCAGAGGATTTGCAAACATCAAAAAGGAGCTGTTGTAATGACATTTAAATCAGGATTTGTAACAATCATCGGAAGACCAAATGTAGGAAAATCTACTTTAATGAATGAAGTTGTTGGACAAAAAATTGCCATTATGTCGGATAAACCTCAAACCACTAGAAATAAAATTCAAAGTGTTTATACAGAAAATGATTTCCAAATCGTGTTTATTGATACACCGGGGATACATAAGCCTAAGCATAAGTTGGGGGACTATATGCTGAAGGCAGCAAAGGATACTTTAGGAGAAGTGGATGCTATTTTATTCGTAGTGGATGATAGTACCATCATAGGACCTGGAGATGCTTTTATCATGGAGGAACTAAAGGAGATTGATACTCCTGTCATATTGGTTATGAATAAAATTGACAAAATGAACCAAGAACAATTCAACAAGTTATATGAAGCCTATAAGGCTAAAGGGAATTTTGCAGATATTGTTGGTATATCAGCTTTGGAGAGAGCAAATTTAGATGTTCTTATAAACAAAATTGTAGAGTTTCTTCCTGTTGGCCCCCAATATTTTCCTGCAGATATGATTACAGATCAACCAGAAAGATTAATTGTGGCAGAAATTATTAGAGAGAAGATACTACACTATATCCATGAAGAAGTTCCCCATGGGGTAGCAGTAGAAACTGCTATGATGAAAAAAAGAGAAGGAAAGGATATCATTGATATTCATGCTACGATTTATTGCGAAAAAAAATCCCATAAAGGCATTATTATTGGTAAACAGGGTAGAAAGCTAAAGGGTGTAGGAAAAAGTGCTAGAGAAGATATTGAAAAGCTTTTAGGATCAAAGGTTTACTTAGAACTATGGGTAAAAATAAAAGAAGATTGGCGAAACAATCAAAATACTTTAAAAACCCTAGGATACGAATAAAAAGAGGAATTACAAATTTTTCAATGTATACAAGTCCCGATAAATCTAAAAATAATATTACGTAGTTATTTATTTGATAAAAAATAACAGGAAAGGGGACTTGTTATGCTAAGTAAAAAAATGTGGAGCATATTTAAAAAAACAGGTAATATTCAAGCCTATCTATACTGTAAAGAATATAGTAATTATACAGAAATTACTGAAGAACAAAAGGTTAATGTAGATATACAATTGTTTCAAACAAATAAAACAAACTCTATATAGAGTTTGATTAAATCTGTGGGAGATTAGGAGCATGATTGTAAAAACAGAAGGCTTTGTATTAAAAAATAAAAAGTATGGAGAGTCTGATAGCCTTTTGACCATATTCACAAGAAAACTAGGAAAAATTAATGCTATAGCAAAGGGAGCCCGAAGGCCTAAAAGCACTTTGATAGCTGGAGTACAACCATTTTGCTATAGTGAATTTATTCTTTATAAGGGAAAAAGTTTATATACCGTCACCCAATGTGAGTCTAAAGAAATTTTTTATAAGCTAAGGGAGGATGTGAAAAAACTATCCTATGCTGCTTATTTGGTGGAATTAGTGGAGGCTGTCACCAATGAAGGACAAACCAATAATAGATTATTTAATCTTTTAGGAACAACCCTTTATTTATTGACAAAGTCAGATATAGAGATGAATACTATCATTAGAGGTTTTGAATTAAATTATTTAAACTACTGTGGTTTTAAACCCGAATTATATTGTTGCGTAAACTGTACAAAGACAGAATCTCCTCAATGGAGATTTAGTCCCAGTGAGGGCGGTGTTTTATGTAACACTTGTTTTACAGTAGATCCCTATGCCATGAACATTTCAGAAATAACCCTTCGTCTGGCTAAGTATTTACAAGCAAAAGATATAAAAGAAATTCAAAAACTAAAAATAAGCGATTTTTTAAATGAAGCATTAAAAAAATTGTTAAAACAATCCATATTGGTACATATTAATAAATATGACTTTAAAAGTATGGACTTAGCCGATAAATTATAGGAAGGAGAGAAAACAATGGATATTAATCTTGAAAAAATTGACATTATTAGAGAACGAACTGGAGTATCCTATAAACAAGCAAAAGAGGCATTGGAAAGCACTGGCGGCAATGTAGTGGAAGCATTAATAGCTTTAGAAGAAGAGACTGGATCAAAATGGACAAAAAATATGAGTATGGCAGGCAATGACATGATGGAAAAGCTAAAGAGGGTCATTGAAAGGGGAAACGTAACAAGGGTTATTTTAAAAAAGGACGACGAGGTGGTATTAAATATCCCTGTAACAGCAGGTGCTATCGGGGTTATTTTGGCACCGGTAGCTTCATTACTTGGCATATCTGCTGCATTAGTAACAAAAACCAAGATTGAAATTGTTCAAAAAGATGGTAATGTAGTGGATTTAAATGAAATTGCTGAGGAAAAGGTAGAAGAATTTAAAAGTAAGATAAAGGGTAGTGCTTCAATGGAAGATGTTGACGATATTTTAGATGATATTTAGATGCAAATAGAGGAGATTTTTAAAAAACTCTATTGACAACTACAGGATAATTTGATAAATTTTAAATTAAAATTATACATAAACAGCTATGAGAAAGAGGAGTAGTTGATAAGATTACAAAAGCGAGCTGGGGATGGTGAAAGCCCGGTGTAATTCATCAATGAAGGGAGCTTTTGAGCTGGATATCACAAAGTGGGTACTTCTGTACCAACTAGGGTGGAACCGCGGAAGATAGTCTTTCGTCCCTAATTTTAGGGATGAAGGGCTTTATTTTTTGATGAAAATTTAAGTAGAAGGAGAGTTATTATGACAAAGGAAAAAACAATGGAAAAGATAGTATCATTGGCAAAGTCTAGGGGTTTTGTGTTCCCAGGCTCTGAAATCTATGGTGGACTAGCTAATACATGGGATTATGGTCCTCTAGGTGTAGAATTAAAAAACAATGTAAAAAAGGCATGGTGGAAAAAATTTATCCAACAGAGCCCCTATAATGTTGGTTTAGATTCAGCTATTTTAATGAATCCCCAAGCTTGGGTGGCGTCGGGACATGTTGGAGGCTTTAATGATCCTTTAATGGACTGTAAGAAGTGTAAAGCTAGATTTAGGGCTGACAAAATGATTGAGGACTATTTAAAGGCTCAAGGTGAAAATGTTGATGAAATTAGTGTAGATAGTTGGAGTAATGACAAAATGAAGGAATTTATAAAGGATAAGGAAATCCATTGTCCAGAGTGTGGTGCCAACGAATATACAGATATTCGCCAATTTAACCTTATGTTTAAAACCTTTCAAGGGGTAACAGAGGATAGTAGTACACAAATATACTTGAGACCTGAGACAGCTCAGGGTATCTTTGTAAACTTTAAAAATGCTTTGAGAACCTCTAGAAAAAAGGTACCTTTTGGTATTGGACAGATAGGTAAATCCTTTAGAAATGAAATTACTCCTGGAAACTTCACCTTTAGAACAAGAGAATTTGAGCAAATGGAATTAGAATTCTTCTGTAAACCCGGGGAGGATCTACATTGGTTTGAATACTGGAAAAACTTCTGTAAGGACTGGCTATTGAGCTTAAACATGAGGGAGGATAACATTCGTTTAAGAGAGCATTCTCAAGAGGAACTGTCCCATTATAGTAATGCCACTGTAGATATAGAGTTCAAATTCCCCTTTGGATGGGGGGAACTATGGGGTATAGCCGATAGAACAGATTTTGACTTGAAGCAGCATAGTGAACATTCTGGCATAGACTTTAGCTATCAAGATCCTGTTACAAATGAAAAGTATATACCCTACTGCATAGAGCCTTCTCTAGGGGCTGATCGAGTTACCTTAGCCTTTTTAGTGGATGCCTATGAAGAAGAAGTAATAGACGAAAAGGATACAAGAGTAGTATTAAAGCTGCATCCTGCTCTAGCACCCTTTAAAGCAGCGGTACTACCCTTAACAAAGAAATTAAAAGAGGATACTTTAAAGCTTTATGAGAAGCTAGCAGGAAAATATATGGTAGACTATGATGAAGCAGGAAGCATTGGTAAAAGGTATCGACGTCATGATGAAATAGGAACTCCCTACTGTATCACCTTTGACTATGACTCCCTAGAAGACAACTGCGTAACTATACGTCATAGGGATACGATGGAGCAGGAGAGAATTTCTATCGACAAATTAGAAACATACTTAGATGAAAGATTGAAATTCTAATAATTAATGTATTATCAGTTGAGGTTTTATACCTTAACTGATATTTTTTTGAAGAATAATTTAAAAAGAGTATAGCAAAACTAAAAAAAGTATGATACATTAATTATATAGTATAACATATATACAGAATAGAGTAACACATAAAGAGGTGATTTTGATAGAATTTACAAGTAGACAAAAAAAAATTATTGAAATTGTTGAAAAAAGTCAACCTATAACCAGTCAGGATATTGCTACCCTATTAAAGGTGACGAGGGCAACCCTCCGACCAGATTTGTCTATACTGACAATGTCAGGGGTTTTGGATGCAAGGCCTAAGGTAGGTTACTTTTATACAGGAAGACCCCACGTCAACCTAATAGAACAACAGATTAAGAGTATTAGGGTAGAGGATATTATGTCAGTGCCGGTGGTAGTGACAGAAGAGATGTCTGTTTACGATGCAATCGTAACGATGTTTTTAGAAGATACAGGTACAATTTATGTAGTATCGGAGGGCATATTAGTAGGAGTGGTTTCCCGTAAGGATTTTTTAAAGAATGCCATAGGGGGTATAGATATCAACAAAGTTCCAGTGGCTATGGTGATGACCCGCATGCCTAATATTACCACCATATTCCCCGAAGAAAGCATTTGGGTAGCGGTGAATAAAATAGTAGAGCATGAGGTAGACAGTTTACCGGTTGTAGAGAAACTTGTTGATGAGGGAAAAGAAAAGCTAAAGGTTATAGGTAAAATTTCAAAAAGTAACATGGCAAAATTACTTGTTGAGCTATGTAGAGAGTAGGAGGAGTTATATGGATAGAGAAGAACTACTGATATATATTGTTTCGGATTCCATAGGAGAAACAGCCGAACAAGTGGCAAAGGCATCTGTGAGTCAATTTCTGTTTGACAATTATGAAATTCGAAGGTTTCCTTTTATTAATGAAAAACAACAGATTAGTGAAATGATTGAGGAAGCAAAGCAGCAAAGATCCATTATTATATTTACTATGGTGGTACAGGAACTCAAGGATTATTTAGTAGAAGAAAGTAGTAAAGCCAATATACCATCTATTGATATCATGTCTCCCATTATTCAGGGGCTTAGTGATGTATTGAAATCAACTCCTAAAAGGGAGCCAGGCCTTATTAGGAAGCTTGATGAAAAGTACTTTAAAAAAGTAGAGGCCATTGAATTTGCAGTGAAGTATGATGATGGTAAAGATCCTCGAGGTCTTAAAAAGGCTGATATTGTGCTAATAGGAATTTCTAGAACCTCTAAAACCCCACTGAGTATGTATTTAGCTCATAAAAATATTAAGGTAGCCAATGTTCCTTTAGTACCAGAGGTGGCACCACCAAAGGAATTGTTTGAAATTCCATCTAAAAAAGTTATAGGCTTGACCACCAATCCTATGAAGCTTATAGAAATACGTCAAGAAAGATTGAAGGCTTTAGGGCTAAAAAGTGAAGCCAACTATGCCAGCATAGAAAGGATTTTAGAGGAATTAGAGTATGCTGATGATATTATGAAGAGATTAGGATGCCCTGTTCTAGATGTTTCCAGCAAAGCAGTGGAGGAAAGTGCCAGCATTATTTTAGAAATCTTTAGAGAAATTGGCTACAAGCTTATAAATGGTAGATAAATTCTAAATTTAGATTACATAGATATTATATGGAGGTGTTCTAATTGAAAAAATATGTATATAGCTTCAATGAGGGAACTGCAGCAATGAAGTCTTTACTGGGGGGAAAAGGAGCTAACCTTGCAGAAATGACCAAAATAGGTCTTCCTGTTCCCAGTGGTTTCACTGTAACAACAGAGGCTTGTAATGAGTACTATAACGCAGGTGAAAAATTATGGAATGAATTAAAGGAAGAGGTTTTAAACCATTTAGCCAACCTAGAAGAAAAGATGGGAAAAAGGCTAGGGGCAGTTGAAAATACCCTCTTAGTCTCCGTTCGTTCCGGCAGTCCAATTTCTATGCCAGGTATGATGGATACCATATTAAACTTAGGATTAAATGACGAAACAGTTGAGGGTTTAGCTTCTGCCACGAACAATCCAAGATTTGCCTATGACAGCTATAGAAGATTCATACAAATGTTTGGGGATGTTGTACTGGAAATTCCTAAATACAAATTTGATAGTATATTGGAAAAGAAAAAGGATGAAAAAAACATTGAAGAGGATACAGATCTAACAGCTGTAGATTTACAAGTTATCATAGAAGAATATAAGGCTATTGTTAAAAGAGAAAAGAACATAGATTTTCCCCAAGATGTCAAGGATCAACTCTTCATGTCAATTGAAGCAGTATTTAGATCCTGGAACAATCCAAGGGCAAAGGTATATAGAAATCTCAATGATATTTCCGATACATTAGGAACTGCTGTAAATATTCAATCTATGGTATTTGGTAATATGGGTGAAACATCTGGCACTGGAGTAGCATTTACAAGGGATCCTTCCACTGGAGAAAAGAAGCTTTTTGGAGAATTCTTAATGAATGCTCAAGGTGAGGATGTGGTTGCAGGGATTAGAACTCCTAAGCCTATTGAAGAGCTTCGTAGTAAAATGCCACAGGCCTATGATAGATTTTTAGAGGTAGCAAATCTATTGGAGGAGCATTATAAAGATATGCAGGATATTGAGTTTACAATAGAAAATAGCAACCTCTATATCCTTCAAACCCGTAATGGCAAAAGAACAGCCCTAGCAGCAGTAAACATAGCAGTGGATATGGTGAAGGAAGAAAGATTGACAAAAGAAGAAGCAATTATGAGGATAGATCCACTGCAGGTAGAAAAATTACTACATCCTACCTTTGATGAAGAAGAATTGAAAAAAGCAACAGAAATCACTAGAGGTTTACCAGCATCTTCAGGGGCAGCTACAGGGAAAATTTACTTTACACCAGAAGATGTGGTGGCGGCTAAAAACAGAGGAGAAAAAGCAATTCTTGTAAGAATGGAAACTTCTCCGGAGGATATCGAGGGAATGGTTGCCTCAGAGGGTATTTTAACGGCTAGAGGTGGTATGACCTCCCATGCAGCTGTAGTAGCTAGAGGAATGGGAAAATGCTGCATAGCTGGTGCAGGAGAGATTAGAATTGAGGAATCCAACAAATTCTTTAAGGCAGGAGAGAGACTATATAGAGAAGGAGAGTATATTTCTTTAGATGGTAATCAAGGGATTGTCTATGAAGGTGAGATCCCTACAACAGAATCCCAATTAACAGAAAACTTTGTGGAACTGATGACCTGGGCAGATAATATAAGACAATTAAAGATTAGAACAAATGCCGATACCTCTAGAGATGCTGAAAAAGCAATAGAGTTCGGGGCAGAAGGAATAGGATTATGTAGAACTGAGCATATGTTTTTTGAGGAATCCAGAATTTATGCAATTCGAAAAATGATTTTATCTACAACAGAAGAGGCTAGAAGAAATGCTTTAGAGCAACTGTTGCCAATGCAGCGGCAAGATTTTGCAGAAATATTTAAAGCGATGGGACCTCGACCTGTAACTATAAGATTGTTAGATCCTCCATTACACGAGTTTCTACCTCATGATGAAGAAGATATAAAGCAATTGGCAGAGAAAATGGAAGTTTCTTATTATCAGTTGCAGGAGATTGTCAACGATTTAAAGGAAATGAATCCAATGTTAGGACATAGGGGATGTAGATTAGCTGTAACCTACCCTGAAATTTATGAAATGCAGGTAAAAGCAATAATAGAAGCGGCTATTATTGTAAAGGAGAAGGAAGGCATAAATGTCATTCCAGAAATAATGATACCTCTAATAGGAGAAATAAAGGAATTCCAATATGTAAAAGGAATTGTTGAAAGAACTGCTAAAGAGATACTAGTGGAAAGAAAGGCTGATCTTCAGTACTTGATAGGGACTATGATAGAAATACCTAGAGCCGCTGTAACTGCAGATGAAATAGCTGCTGAAGCAGAGTTTTTCTCCTTTGGTACCAATGATTTAACCCAAATGACCTATGGATATTCTAGAGATGATGCTGGGAAGTTTATTGGGGAGTACAAGGAAAAAAATATTTTAGAGAAGGATCCTTTCCAACGAATTGATAGAAAAGGTGTAGGTAAGCTGATGGAAATAGCGGTGAAGCTAGGAAAGACAGCTAGACCCAATATTAAACTTGGTATTTGTGGAGAGCATGGAGGAGATCCTAATTCCATTGAGTTCTGTCACCTATTAAATCTTGATTATGTATCCTGCTCTCCTTACCGTGTTCCTGTTGCTAGATTAGCAGCAGCCCAGGCGGCTATTAACAACAAGGACCAAAGGAAATAGGATTTAAAATAGTTTTATTAAAGCTATGAAAGCTTTATATATTAAAGTTTTGGTGGAATTTATATAAAACAAAAAAAGGGTATTATTTCTTAGTAATTTTAAGAAATAATATCCTTTTTTTATTGATTTTTTGTATTATGGAACAAAAAAATTAATAAAAAATAGGTTTTATGAAACACTTTTATGGTAGAATAGTAGTGTAAAATGTGTGTTAGTTTCGGGGGGTTTTTATTACAATCGGATATGTACGAGGTGTAGAAACCGAGTTTACCCAGAACAGTGGAAGCATATAAGAAAGATCGTTGTCAGGGATATTTGCGCCATTCAGGGGAAGAAAAATTACACGTTATGGAATGAGATGACGGCTGAGGGGATTGACAGCCTGCTTCATGAAACGTCGGACGATGTTATTGTTGGTTGGGCCCCCCTGGCATGGAATTTGCTTAAATACAAAAAAAGCAGCGACATTCAAATTGTGACCGTGTCGATCATGATTGGAGATGGGGTTAAAAACTATGAGCATTTCGGAGAAGTCCATTTGGAGCTAATTGGACATAAAATATTTAAAAATGGTTGAACTTATATTAATAAATGAACAAAGATGGGAGAACTACCTTCAGGTATAGTAAATAGACGGAATTATAGTCAGGTCGGGTTACTCATGACTTATTGATGTTTTATGTGGCATTAACCTCAAGGATTCTTGATGAATAAAGTGTTTCATAATCTGCAATGGAGGGAGAAGCTTTATTATTCATTTATTCCTTAACTCATATAAAATATTGATTAAATAATATATAATAGATGATAAAAATAAAACGAAATCATAGTAGCACCAAATTGGAGTTTAACATTTAGGTAGTTTTTGAGGTGAGGAAAATGAAGATCTCAGCATCAATCAGTACGGACATTCTTGCTATTGTCGCCCTTTGTTCAACAATATGTTTGGCTAAAAGGAATCCAGTCATCAATAATGAAAAAAATAAAATGTACATATCGGTGTCAGTGGTAACTATAATTTTGCTTATTTTGGAAATATTTACTATTTTAATGGACCTTTCTACAAATAACAAACTCGTGGTATTCCATCGTATTGCAAACATTATAGGGTTTTCTTTGAGTCCTGTAGTACCCTTTATTTTTCTTATGTTCTATGATAATAATGAAAAAAGAACATTTAATAAGTGCTTACTAGCTATACCCTTATTTATTAATACCTTAATATGTATTCTAAGCTATAGTACAGGCTGGATCTTTTTCGTTGATGGTCAAAATCACTATTTACGTGGAAATATTTTTATGCTGCCGACGATAGTTAGTACCTTTTATTTTATTTTGATAATGATTGTCTTTAAACGAAACACAGATGAATACCAAATTGACAATAGAAAACTTTTAGTTTTAATCTTTTTTATGCCTATTCTGGGAGCAATTTTTCAGATTATTTTTAAAGACTTACTATTAATTTGGGGATGTATGGCTATATCATTGCTGCTATATTATATTTTGCTGAGAGAGCTACAGTTTAAATATGATATTCAAACTGGAATTAAAAATCGTGTAGCTTTTGAAAAAGAAATGGAACAATATTCTAAGGATGATAAAAATGCTGCCATTGTTGTGTTGGATATTAACAACTTAAAAAAGAATAATGATAATCATGGACACAAAGCTGGAGATGAAATCATTTTCTATACTGCTAAAATTATACAAGAAAGTTTTGCCACTCTTGGGAAGGCCTTTAGGATTGGTGGAGATGAATTCTGTATTATTTGCGAGGAGATTACCAAGGAGTCAGTTGACCGTGGACTGGAAAAATTAACTAATTTATTAGCAAATTTAAATGAAAAACGTACTATTAAAATTGAAATCGCTTATGGGTATGCTTTTTATATAAAAAATGAAAGTGAAAGCATATATGCTATATTCACTCAGGCTGATAAAGCTATGTATGAACATAAAGCAAGATTAAAGGGTTGTTATGGCAGAAGAATAAATGATTAGTAATTGGAAACAAGTAGTGTTTTGACTGTATGATTAAGCCATAAGCTTCAGGAGATGTGTCATAATAGTAAAAAATGGTGACTGGTCTATTTTGTTAGCAGTAGCCCAGGGACAAATTAATCATCTTCAAAAATAAATAATGAAACAAATAGTATAGACATAGATTCCTAATTCATATATATTAAGGGTTAGGGAAATGATATTAATAAAGTAAGAGTATTGTCATTTAGCAACTTTAAAAGACAATACTCTTTTAATTTTAACTTTATAAATACATAATTTCTATCTAATGATTTTGTTTCTTAAGTATTGAATATATAGTTTAGACTGTAAAGTTCATATTCAGTTCATAATTAGATGATTATAATAGGACTATGAGGGACTAAGTAGCATGCAAAATAAATACCAATTAAACCCAAAATCATTGATGAATTAAATATATATAAATGAATTTATGGGATAGCTTTGTTGTGTTGTTACGTTTTTTTAAGAACAATATGGGAAAGAGGTAAAAAATGGTGAATATTCTAGTAGTGGAGGACGACAAAAACTTACAGAAACTCATGATAGCTGTCTTAAAGCAACGGGGGTATCATGTTTTAAATGCAAAAGATGGATTAGAAGCTTTAGAGATATTAGATACTACTCATATAGATCTAATTATTAGTGATATTATGATGCCAAATATGGATGGGTATACTTTGACGGAGGCCCTGAGAAAATCAAATTATAACCTCCCCATTTTAATGGTAACAGCCAAAGAAACCCTAGAAGATAAAAAGAAGGGATTTTTGGTGGGAACCGATGATTATATGGTAAAACCCATTGATATGGATGAGATGGTTTTGCGGGTAGCTGCCTTATTACGTCGATCTCGCATCATTAATGAGTCTCGATTAGTAGTTGGTGAAATAGAGCTTGATTATAATACTTTAACTGTGAATAACAAAGGGAATTCAATAGTTTTGCCAAAAAAAGAATTTCATCTTTTATTCAAGCTTCTGAGCTATCCTAAACAAATATTTACAAGACAACAATTAATGGACGAAATATGGGGGATGGAGGCAGAAACTGATGAACGCACAGTAGATGTTCATATTAAGCGATTAAGGGAAAAGTTTTCTGATTGCAATGAGTTTGAGATTGTCACAGTTAGAGGGCTGGGCTATAAAGCGGAGATAAAAACATGAAAAAAATCACTTTAAAGCTAGCTTTGTTTTTTATTTTTCTTATTTGTGCCTCATCTGCATTATCCTTTGTTGGATCAACTCTTTATACGAAAGATATTAAAAATGAAATACAGTTAAATCAAAAGGAAATAGCAATTTCTATATTAGAATTAGAAAAAAAGACAAATTTAAGTATAGAGAAAATCGTTAATATTATGCCGACTTCTATGTATGATATCACTAGCGTTGAGGATATTGGTTTGATAGAGATAACTGAAGAAGAACTAAAGCATATTAAAGATAATAAAATTGTTTTTTTGACTAAGGGTAGATTTCATGACCCTGTTACAATACTTATGGTAAACGATGCTTATATTCAAATAAGCCTTCATCCCCATAATACCATTTTTAAAATTATTGCATCTCGGATATGGTTCTCACTAATGTTATATGTTACTATAGGAGCCTTACTCATTATCGTATTGGCTAGAAGAGTGGTTAAACCAATATTAAAACTAACTGCTGCTACCCAAGAGGTTGCAAAGGGTAATTTTGACATTCAGGTTCAAAACAAAAGCCATGATGAAATTGGACAGCTAACTCAGAATTTCAACAAAATGACAAGAGAACTAAAGAATATCGAGTATCTTCGGAAGGATTTTATCACCAATGTATCCCATGAGTTTAAGACACCTATTGCATCCATCCAAGGTTTTGCTAAACTATTGCAGAAATGGGATTTACCTCAGAGGGAAAGAGAAGAATATACAAATATTATTATTGAAGAAACAACGAGATTATCCAACCTTTCATCTAATATACTAAAGCTTTCAAAACTTGAAAATCAGGAGATTATAGAGAAAAAAGCTACTTTTTCTTTAGATGAACAAATTAGAAAAAGCATCTTGCTTCTTGAGCATCAATGGAATAAAAAGAATATTGAATTTGATATTCATCTTGATAAAATTCAGTATCTAGGAGATGAAGAACTGCTTCAACAGGTTTGGATTAACCTCATAGGTAATGCTATTAAATTCTCCCATAGCAATAGTACAATCAATATCCAACTGAAACAAATAGATGAAATTATCGAAGTGAAAATTATAGATTATGGCATAGGTATGAGTGAAGAAACTAGGGAGCGTATTTTTGAAAAGTTTTATCAAGGAGATAAAGCTCATTCTTATGAAGGCAGCGGTCTAGGTCTATCCCTGGTGAAGCGTATTATTGATTTATACAGTGGTAGTATCTATGTAGAAAGCAGGTTAAAAGAGGGTTCGATCTTTACAGTAGAGCTACCATTATAGATTATTTAAGCCCCCTCCATTTATAGTCAAGTAATATTACCATCTAGAATCTAAGAAATTTAAACATGCTGTATTGATCAATTATCGAATATAGCATGTTTTTTATGTCTAGGGCTAATTTCTATTAATAGTTCATACTTAGTTCATATTAAAGCTATACAATAGTTTCATAATCAAGAAAATGATTTAGTCCAATAAAAATATAGAAAAATGATTGCAGAGGAGAATGTGACATGAAAAAAGAAAAGTATCCCCAAAAACCAATGATTTACTATTATATAGCAACAATAATGATAGTTATGCTTCTAAACGCCTTTATTTTTCCCTTAATAGTACAAAGAAACATTATGCAAGTAGATTATGGTACATTTTTAGAAAAGATTAAAGATGGTAGCATAAAAACTGTAGAAATCCAGGAAAATCAAATTGCCTTTACAGCTTTGAACTATGAAGATGAGGAAAAGATATTTGTAACAGGTCGGATGGATGATCCAGAATTAGTGAACCGTCTCTATGATGCTGAAGTTACATTTTCTAGAGTCATCCCAAAGGAAAATTCACCTATAGTAAGCCTTATGTTAAGCTGGATTTTTCCCATCATGATTTTTATTGCTCTCGGTCAAATATTAACAAAATCTATGAGTAAAAATATGGGTGGAGGTATGATGGGTCTTGGCAAGAGCAATGCCAAAGTCTATGTTGAAACTCAAACAGGAAAAACCTTTGCCGATGTTGCAGGACAGAACGAAGCGAAGGAGGCACTAACTGAAATTGTAGATTTTCTCAACAACCCATCTAAATATAAGGAAATTGGAGCCATTATGCCCAAGGGAGCTTTGCTGGTGGGGCCCCCTGGTACAGGTAAAACCCTTCTTGCAAAGGCTGTGGCTGGTGAGGCAAAGGTTCCCTTCTTTTCAATTTCAGGCTCAGAGTTTGTTGAGATGTTTGTAGGTATGGGAGCAGCAAGAGTAAGAGATCTATTTAAACAGGCTCAAGCCAAGGCTCCTTGCATTATATTTATTGACGAGATTGATACCATCGGTAAGAAACGTGATAATGGAGGTTTAGGAGGAAATGATGAGCGGGAGCAAACCCTAAACCAGCTACTAACTGAGATGGATGGTTTCAGTGGAGAACAGGGTGTTGTTATTCTTGCGGCAACCAATAGACCCGAATCCCTTGATAAGGCATTGCTACGTCCAGGTAGGTTTGACCGTCGTGTACCGGTGGAGCTGCCCGACCTTTCTGGTAGGGAGGCTATCCTAAAGGTTCATGCTAAGAAAATAAAAGTAGATAGTCAGATTGATTTTAATGCCATTGCTAGGGCGACATCAGGGGCTTCAGGTGCAGAGCTTGCTAATATTATCAATGAAGGGGCACTTAGGGCAGTAAAATGTGGACGTAATTATGTAGTGCAAAGCGATTTAGAAGAAGCAGTAGAAGTTGTTATTGCAGGATATCAGAGGAAAGGAGCGGTTATTTCACTAAAGGAAAAGCAGATTATTGCTTATCATGAAATTGGCCATGCAATTGTTGCTGCAAATCAGATGGAGTCTGCACCTGTCCATAAGATAACAATTGTTCCCCGGACTTCCGGAGCTCTGGGATATACAATGCAGATAGCCCAGGAGGAAAATGTATTGATGACAAAGGAAGAAGCCTTTAATAAAATTGCAACCTATACCGGAGGACGTGCTGCAGAGGAATTGATATTTGGAACCTATACGTCAGGTGCTTCTAATGACATTGAACAGGCAACGAAAATAGCAAGAATGATGGTGACACGGTTGGGGATGAGCAAAAACTTTGACATGATGGGATTAGAAACTGTTTCTAATCAGTACCTTGGAGGAGATACATCTTTAACCTGTTCATCAGAAACTGCAGCTAAGGTTGATGAAGAGGTACTGGATATCATTAAAAAAGCCCATGAAAAAGCTATTAATATATTAAAGGACAATCTGGATAAACTCCATGAATTATCTCGATATCTTATAGAAAGAGAAACTATAACAGGAGAAGAATTTATGAGGATTTTATCAATTTAATATTATAAAGAAGGATTAGGCTTAGAATACGGGGATTCTAAGTCTAATCCTAAGCTTATCAAAAAAATTGGAGGAGGTAGGATGAATCAATTAAACCAGAAAGAAATGATGAGGAACTGTCCTAATTGTGGAGGAATAAATATAGGAAGACTGCATAAGAATAGTTATTTTTGTAGTGATTGTTATGTGGAAGTAGCTATAACAAGAAAAAATGATATATATCTTCATATTCATTCAGAAGATGGTGGTATCATAAGAAAAATTAAATTGGAATAAAGGATAAGGTTGTTTATTACCTTAAAATGTGGAGGTTAAAACTCAAGGGAAAATGATATAATATTCCATTAGTTCATATATAGTTCACATTCAGATTGTAGAATAAAACCATACAATTTATAAGGAGTGATCAAGATGTTTTATTCATATGGATTTTGGGGATTTGATCCAACAGTGATTATTTTAATTCCCGCCATTATTCTTACTCTCTATGCTCAAGGAAGGGTAAAATCCAATTTTACTAAATATTCGAGAGTTCCAACACGAAAGGGATACTCAGGAGTTCAAGTTGCTAGGGTGCTTTTAGATCAACATGGGTTACAAGATATACCTATTGAAGTGACAAGGGGACAACTGAGTGATCATTACGATCCAACTAAACGTGTCGTAAGGCTATCAGGAGAAGTTTACCAAGGAAACTCTATCGCCTCAATTAGTGTAGCTGCCCATGAGGTAGGACATGCAATTCAACATGCAAATGGATATGCCCCTCTATCTCTAAGAAACATGGTATTTCCTATTGCAAGATTTGGATCTTCTGCAGCTTGGGGGTTTATAATGGTAGGGTTACTGATTCCTAGCCTTGGTGGGCTAATGGATATTGGTATATTACTCTTTGGAGCTGCTGTAGCTTTTCAGTTGATCACCCTTCCGGTAGAATTTAATGCCAGTAGCCGGGCTTTACGATTACTTAATGCTAATGGTTTTATTGTTGGAGAAGAAGCAACAGGAGCACAAAATGTACTTCGAGCTGCAGCCTTAACCTATGTAGCCGCTATGGCAAGTGGAATCGCACAACTAATGAGATTGATTTTGATTAGAAATAGAAGAAGATAGAACAATATATGGTAGTAAAAAAATAATTATCAAATACACGATTAAAATACGTTCCATAATAGTAAAGATGGAGATTGGGCCTTAATGATAGAAGTACAGGCGCCTAAAAAACATCCAAGAGCAACTAAATAATAAAGCAAATAGTATATGATAGCTGAAAAATCCTGATAGAGTGGTACTTGAGACTATCTGTGCTATAAAAAGTATAGGGTATTGCACTTAATTTCATTAGTGACTTTAAGTGCAATATCCTGTTTTTATTTAAAATATACTATGGGTTTTTTACATATAAAAAATTAAGAATACATAGGAGATTTATTTCATATAAAATAAATAGGTTTTTTTGATTTTATAAGGGAAAACTGCTAAAATATTACCATGATTCATTTATAATCAAACTATAATTGTCAACAAATAGATATTTAATATATTGGGAGAAGAAGAGGAGATGAAGATGAGAATTGGTGAGTTTGCCAAAAAGCATGGAATCACTCAGGATACAATCCGGTATTATCTAGATATTGGCTTATTAGTTACAGAAAAAAAGGGTGGTCAGTATAAGTTTACTAAAGCGGATAGTGAGGATATAAAAAAAATAATAGAGTTAAAGTCAATAGATTTTTCATTAAATGAAATTCAAAGCATACTGATATTTCAGCGCTTAAGTGGCACAAATACAGATGTGTTTCGAAATTTATACCTACCATTTTTAGAATCCAAGAGAAATGAAATCACAAATGAACTTGCAAAATATAATAGAATGAATGATTATTTAAATTCTAAAATTAATGAGATAAAATCTGCAGAATTAAGAGCAAAGCAAAGGCTAGGTTTACCTATGGCGGCATTAAGTATATTAGTATGCCCAATCTGTAAAGCTTCTTTTAAAATATCCGATGGAAGCATAGAAGAAAGTATGATTATTGATGCAAATATAAATTGCAGCTGTGGCTATAATGCTATTATTCAAGAGGGGGTTTATATTGATAGAAGTGCTCCCCGCACAAAAATGATAAATGGGAAGAAAATGCCCACTAAAGAGGAATTTTTATCTGAATGCTCTTACACCTTTGTTAACTTTCTGTACAAGGGAATGGCTACAATAATAGAATATATAAACAAATATAAGGAAGAACCTAAATACATTATGGAGCTGGATAATTGTGTAGGATTTTTTCTTTTACAATATATAAAAGACCTACCCCCTACCTCCACCTATATAGTTATTGATTATGATAAAGAGAGAATACTTAAATTGAAAAATAATCTAGAGATGTATTATGATCATAAGAACTTTATATTTTTATGCTGCGATTTTCATAAACTACCAATTACACAATCATCCATGGATATTGTAGTTGATTTTGGTATGAGCAAAACCTATTTGGAGTCTGAAGGGAAGTTTTTACTTGATATGATATTACCACTATTAAAAGAAAAGGGTATTATTAGCGGCGCATATCAATATATAGGGCAAAATGAAAAAGCTAAGGAAAATATACAATTAAAAAATGAGGATCTATTTAGCAGAAGTAAAATCTTAAAAATATTAGATTCCCTAGACATTACAATATTGGATCTAATAGATATAGGGCCTGTTTTAAAGGATCTTCAACATAAGGGTCCAATGAAGAGTACTGAGGTATATAAACTAGCTTATGTAGGTAGGAAAACAAAAAAATGAGTAAAGGCTAGAGGTAATATATTTATATAAGGATAAAACATAAAAACCTTGAGTTAGCACAAGGTTTTTATGTTTTATTTTGCATATACATGGATTTTAGTATATTGACACAGTCCTAACTCAAGGAAGTACAATTAAATTAAATGCTATAGTTAGTCAATTAACAAACTTTAGATTGTTTTACTTCTATAGCATATCAAATGCAATAATAAAAATTAGGAGGTATAGTATGAAGGGAAAATCTATTAAAGTGTTAAGTGTTTTATTATGCTTAGCTATGATTGTTGGTTTAGTTGGATGTTCTCAGCCTAGCACAAATCAAGTAGATGCTATTTATAAAGCCGGTACTTATATAGGAACAGCTCAGGGGCACAATGGAGATGTGAAGGTGGAAGTAGAATTTAGTGATACAGCCATTGTATCTGTTAAGATTGTAGAGCACAGTGAGTCAGAGGGTATTAGTGACGTTTCAATTGAACGTATACCTCAAGAGGTTGTAGATGGCCAAACATTAGCTGTGGATTCAGTATCAGGAGCTACCGTTACCTCTAAAGCTATTCTTGCTGCTATAGAAGATGCTGTCAAGCAGGCGGGTGGTGATGTAGAAGCTCTAAAGGGCAATAAAGTTTCTAACAATAGCGGGCAAAATGCCATTGAAATGACAACTGATGTGGTAGTTGTAGGTGCTGGTGGAGCCGGTCTAGCAGCAGCAGCTTCAGCCCATGAGCATGGAGCAAAGGTTATTGTTTTAGAAAAGCAAGCAAATGTAGGTGGTTC
Source organism: Natronincola ferrireducens (assembly GCF_900100845.1). Lineage (NCBI taxonomy): Bacteria > Bacillati > Bacillota > Clostridia > Peptostreptococcales > Natronincolaceae > Natronincola > Natronincola ferrireducens. The sequence continues at coordinate 60,813 of NZ_FNFP01000002.1, forward strand.
TACAGCTTTATCTGGGGGAGGTATTTCTGCTACCGGAACAAGATTCCAAGAGGAGAGAGGTATTAAAGACAGTAAACAATCCTGGATGGACCTTTGGAAAGAGCGGCAGGCTACAAGTAACCCAGATGGCAAATATCCAGATTATAATTTTGTAGATAAGTTTATGGATGCGGCAGTTGTTACTACAGAGTGGCTAGTAGATTATATAGGTCATGCCTATGGAAGTATAGCAGGATTTGGACTTGATCCAGTAGAGAGACTACATTTCTCTGAGACGGATGGCAGTACAAATGGTGGAACTGCTTTAACCCGAAATATTGAGAATTTCATTTTAGGTGAAGGAATTGAAATATTGACAGAAACTCCAGCTAAGGAGTTAATGACTGATGAGAATGGTAATGTAATAGGTGTCATTGCAGAAGGAAAGAATGGAAAAGTAACTATTCATGCAAAAAAAGTTGTATTAGCAGCTGGAGGATATGCTAAGAGCGAAGAGCTATTGGAAAGATTTATCCCAGAGGCTGCTGGAACTGCAGATATAAGTGCAGCAGCAGCTGGTAGTACTGGTGACGGTATAATCATGGCAGAAGAAATAGGAGCAGCATTATATGAAGAGCCTTGGGTGATAGGTCTTGGTGTAGGAACTAAAGTTCCAGGAACCGAAGGTCTGATGATGGATTGGACTAAAGTTTATGTTAATGAGAAGGGCCAGCGTTTTACAAATGAAGAAATACATTATTCAATAGCAACAAATAAAATTTTAGAGCAAGAGTCACCATGGGTAATTTTAGATTCTAATGATGCAAATGCAAATATTGCTGGAGCTCTTGAAGATGCAATAGCATCGGATGAAGTAGTAAAGGCAGATACATTTGAAGCATTAGCAGAAGCTATGGGTGTACCAGTAGATGCTTTTGTTAAGACAATGGAAGCCTTCAATGAAGGGGTAAAAACTGGAAATGACCCAATGGGTAAGAGTAAGGATTATTTAGTTCCAGTTAATAATGCTCCTTACTATGCAATTAAACTATATGGCAAAACTATGGGAACTTTTGCAGGGGTTAAAACCAATGAAACCTACCAAGTTCTACGGGAAGATGGTTCAGTGATCAATAATTTATATGCTGCTGGGGAAAATGCAAATAAAGTATTATATAATCAAGTTTATATGTCTGGCAGTGCGGTACAGTTTGCGTTAACCAGTGGACGTATAGCTGGTGAACATGCAGCACAAAACCTGAAATAAAGGCAAAATAGATTAAAGATGAAGGTTCTTTTGAACTGTTAAAAAACATAAAAAACCCTCAATACACTGATAAGGTGAACTGTACCATAAATGACTGGGGTATTTTGTCTGCACTACCTTTAGCAAAAAATCACTACGAATATTATATAACTCTGTGGTAGATACTATTTTTGAATACATTATAAAAGGAGGTGCAACATATGCCAGGAAAAGCTAAACAGTATGTTGACCAAGGTATGTCATCAGTACAAAATACTGTTAACACATTACAACAAGCCCTTAATTCTGCAGAAAAACCAGACAATAAAAACAAGATTCAACAAGCAATAAACTCTCTTAATGCTGCACAGCAACAATTATCAGGATATCAAGATTAATAAATATTAAAAATATTACTATGAAAATCCAAAAAACACTTTACCCTGATGAATTCAGAGTAAAGTGTTTTTTAAATAGGATACCCATCTTATATCTTATATTAAGGATTCTATCAATAACTAATAATATTATTAACAGAGGAAATGCAGTGAACATAATTGGGTGTAATTAGAAGTGTTTCATAATAGTAAAAAATAGGAATTAGTCTATTATAATAGCAGTAGTTCAGATGGTTATTACTAATAAAAAACAATTTTCATAAAAAATGGAGAACCTCCCTCCATTTTTTATTTCCTCTAATCTACTTTTGGGTTATCTATTTTTTATAGGGTATAAGGGGTATATAGCAATAATATAATGTAGTGTATAGAAAATAGTTAAATGTCAAAATTACTTAATAGTGAACAATCCTTAGAAATAGGGAGAATTTTAGAGGAATTATAGAATAAATGTAGTATATATACATTAACAATATAAGGAAGGTTGGAAAATATGGGGGAAAAACTAAGACAAATCACAGAGGGTCTTGAGGAAAGATATTTATCATCCTTTGCTCAGTTAAGTGTAAATACTAGGGGTCGTAGTAATACAGAAGAAGAGTGTGATGTTCGAACCCCATATCAGCGGGATCGAGACAGAATTATCCACTGCGAATTCTTTAGAAAGCTAAAGGGCAAGACGCAGGTTTTTATTGTAAATAATGATACATTTAGAACAAGATTAACCCATACCTTAGAAGTCAGCCAAATATCTAGAACCATTGCGAGGGCATTGAGGCTAAACGAGGACCTTGTAGAAGCTATAGCTTTAGGCCATGATTTAGGACATACCTGCTTTGGTCATAGTGGTGAAGAAATACTTAATGACGTTGCAGAGTCCTTTAAACATAATGAGCAAAGTTTAAGAATAGTAGATAGGTTAGAAAGAAAAGGAAAGGGTTTGAATCTAACCTTTGAGGTAAGAGATGGTATATTACATCATACAGGAGAAGGAATTCCTGTAACAATGGAAGGAAAATTAGTAAAATTGGTGGATCGTATTACCTATCTTTGCCATGATATTCAGGATAGTATCACAGCTGGTATATTGAAAAGAGAAAATATTCCTAAAAACATTCTAAAAGTTTTGGGGGATGTTCATAGTCAAAGGGTTAATACCTTTGTAAAGGATGTTATCAATGAAACATTAAGGCAACTAGACCTAGGTAATGATAACAATATTTATCAAACAGATACTATTTATGAAACTATGATGGAATTAAGAGCTTTTATGTTTAAAAATGTTTATAATTCAGAATTGTGTATTAGAGAAAAAGAAAAAGCGACTTATATTGTAGAGTTTCTATTTGAATACTTGACTAAAAAACCAGAGGAAATGTCTTCGTTTTATCTTGATATAATAGAAAAAGAAGGATTATCAAGGGCAGTTGTAGATTATATAGCCGCCTGCACTGATAATGATGCCATTAAATTATTTCAAGGAAAGGTCATTCCTTCACCTAAATATTTCTAAAAGCATAGTATTAAAATAAAATTGTCAGAATTTATTTATTTTAATAGATAAGAAGGAATTAAAGAGATTTATGTCGAAATTACTTCGACAGTCCTTATGAGACAAATAAATTTCACTAGGAAGATGATGATTATAAGAAGGAAATTTAAAATTAAAAAAGAATTATATATTAAAAAGATATAATTAGCTAGGTGGTATAAATGGAAAACTACTTTCCTGATGAACTTATTCAAGAGGTAAAAGATAAAACTGATATTGTAAGCGTCATATCCCAATATGTAGATTTAAAAGCTTCTGGTACATCCTATAAAGCCCTATGTCCTTTTCATAACGAAAAAACACCATCCTTTATGGTAAATGGTGAAAAACAGGTATTTAAATGCTTTGGATGTGGTGAAGGTGGAGATGTGATTGGCTTTATCATGAAGAGGGAGAATTTAGACTTTGTTGAAGCTGTAAAATTATTGGCACAACGTGCCAATATATATATAAATCAAGCAACTACCTCAAATGAAATAAAGGAGAATCGGAAAAAACAAAACAGCTATTATGACATAAATAGACGTGCAGGAAGATGTTTTTATGATAACCTAGTACAAAGAAAAAATGAAGCCCTAGACTATTTAATAAAGAGGGGATTAACAATTAAAACAATTAGATCCTTTGGGTTGGGTTATGCTTTAAATGGTTGGAATCATTTAATGAATTATTTAATTAAGGAAGGTTTTAAAAAGGAAGATATAGAAAAATCAGGATTAATTGTTGAAAACAAGCAAAAGGATGGACACTATGACCGATTTAGAAATCGTATTATGTTTCCTATATTTGATATTCGTGGAAATGTAATAGGATTTGGAGGAAGGGTATTGGATGATTCTCTTCCCAAATATCTTAACTCTCCAGAAACATCCTATTTCAACAAAAGAGAAGTGTTGTATGGGTTGCATATAGCAAGAAAACACGCTGAAAATAAGCAAGGAATTTTAGTAGAAGGCTATATGGATGTTATTATTCTTCATCAATATGGCTTTAAAAATACTATAGCAACCTTAGGCACCTCCCTAACAAAAGATCATGCTATGCTACTAAAAAGATATTTTAATGAGGTTGTTATATGCTTTGATGGAGACAAGGCTGGCACAAAAGCAACCCTAAGAAGTATAGAAATACTGCAAAATGTCGATATAGATATTAAAGTAATAATATTACCAGAAAATATAGATCCTGATGATTTTATTAACAAAAATGGCAAAACTGCTTTTGAAGAAAAAATTCAACATGCTCTGAGCTTTATAGATTATAAAATTTATTTATCTGAACAAAAGTATGGTTCAGGAAGCTTAGAGGATCAGGTTAAATTTGGAAAGGCAATAGCAGCCATTATAAAGGAAATAAAAAGTCCAATTGAACAAGAAGCTTATATAAAAAAGATTGAGGAAAAATTTCATATCTCTAAAGACGCTATCCTCAGAGAAATATATGGTAGAAAGACTAACGTAAATAAAGGCAATAATACTAAGTATAGTTCCAATTACAAAAGAAATAATAAATATATAGAAGCAGTGCCGTTACCTGAACAGAAGGGTCAGATCATTGCTGAAAAGCAATTGTTAAACTATATGTTAACAAACTATGAAGTCATTCCAAATATTCTACAAAGAATTCAGGTAGATGATTTTGTGCTTGAGCACCACAGAACTGTTCTTCAATACATTATAGAGAATCATCATAACATAGTTCAGCTTCAACAAATAAAAGAGGATTTATCCTATATAGCTGAAGAAATAAATGATATATTGCATATGAGCACTCAGCAAATGGATATAAATAAATCATTAGAGAAGTATAAAGTGAATATGAAGAAATACAAACTCCTCTATCAAAGGAAAGAACTTAAAGAAGAACAAAGCGCTATTATGAAAAAGGAGAATTTAAATAAGGAAGAGGTTGAAAGACAATTGTTAAAGCTAGGTGTAAAAATGATGAAAATCAATATAGAACTACAAAAGCTGCAGTTGGAGGAAAGGAGGGAGCAAAATTGAGCAATCTTAAAGAAAATAAAGATAAACAAGAGTCAGTAAAAAAATTAATAGAAAAAGGTAAAAAGAGAGGTATGATTACCTATACAGAAATTATGGATGCTCTAGAGGATATTGATATAGATAAGGATCAAATTGATGAAATTTATGAGCATTTAGCTACGATGGGTATAGATATAGTGGGAGAAAAGGAAGATGATTTAGATATAGATGTGGACGACATCGAATTAGAAAGTGATATTGTAGTTGAGGAACCCATAGAAGATGATGTTGCCTTACTAAAGGGTGTTAATATAGATGATCCCGTAAGAATGTATTTAAAAGAAATTGGAAAAGTTGCGTTATTATCTGGCGACGAAGAAATCCAATTGGCTAAAAGAATGGAGCTTGGAGATGAAGAAGCTAAAAAACGGTTGGTGGAAGCTAACTTAAGGCTTGTTGTAAGTATTGCAAAAAGATATGTGGGTAGAGGGATGTTATTCCTGGATTTGATTCAAGAAGGAAATTTAGGTTTGATCAAAGCAGTAGAGAAATTTGACTACACAAAGGGATATAAATTCAGTACCTATGCTACATGGTGGATTCGTCAAGCTATCACTAGAGCCATTGCAGATCAAGCCCGTACCATAAGAATTCCTGTACATATGGTAGAAACTATTAACAAGCTAATCCGAGTTTCTAGACAATTATTACAGGAATTAGGCCGAGAACCAAGACCTGAGGAAATTGCAGAAGAGATGGATTTATCAGAAGATAAAGTTCGTGAAATACTAAAAATTGCTCAAGAACCTGTATCCTTGGAAACACCAATCGGTGAAGAAGAAGACAGTCACTTAGGAGATTTTATTCCTGATGATGATGCTCCAGCACCAGCTGAAGCAGCAGCCTTTTCCCTATTGAAGGAACAGCTAATTGAAGTGTTAGATACATTGACACCTAGGGAACAAAAAGTTTTGCGCCTACGTTTTGGTTTAGATGATGGAAGAGCTAGGACGCTAGAGGAAGTAGGTAAGAAGTTTGAAGTAACTAGGGAGCGTATACGACAAATAGAAGCCAAAGCCCTTAGGAAATTAAGACACCCTAGCCGTAGTAAGAAATTAAAGGATTATTTAGAATAAATAGAGTAAAGACAATAGATTCGCACATTGCGAATCTATTGTCTTATATAACACTACCAATATTGTTTTTGTTTACCATATTCTATTTTTTTCTTTAGTTCTTCTTTGCTTTCTTGGTTGTCTAGCTGGTCTTGTAGGGTATGCATAATTTGATCCGCCTCTTCCTCCCATTCTTGGGTACGACCACCCCAGCTAAAATGAACCATTTCACTAGGTGGTACAAGCTTTCTCTTTCTTTTATTTGTGTTAGACATAGCTATTCCTCCTTTTCCTTAGTGTAGGAGAAATTTCAAAAAATATGAGGTTATATTTTAAAAGAAAATAAATTTACTAAATGCAACAAATTTATAACAGGAAGGAGTGAATCCTATAATGAAGGTAAAATTAACTCCGAGATTAGAAAAAATAGCTGAGTTGGTATCAAAAAACAGCAGAGTAGCAGATATTGGCACTGACCATGGCTATATAAGTATTTATCTTTTGGAAAAAGGGGTATCCTCTCATATTATTGCCAGTGATGTTAATAAGGGACCACTGGAGACTGCCCGCAAGAATATAGAGGAGCATGGTTATAAACAGGAGGTAGACCTCCGTTTAGGAAGTGGCCTAGAGGTTTTAAGGCCTAAGGAGATAGATACGGCTATTATAGCAGGTATGGGGGGTATCCTTATAGGGGAACTACTCCAGGCTAACCCAGAGGTAACCAATAGTATAGATACCTTTATTCTACAGCCTATGCAGGCCCAGGAGGAACTAAGAAGATATCTAGTGACCAATGGCTTTAAGATACAGAAAGACCTATTGATAAAAGAAGATTTCCGTATATACGAAATTCTTGTAGCTAAGAAGGGTACACAGGAGGTAAAAGATAATATATTCTATGAAATAGGATTTTTCCTTAAAGACAATCCAACAGACTTGGCGACAGAATTTATAGAGGGAAAAATAAAGGTTCAACAAGAGATTATTAATCATGTAAAAAAACAACAGTCCTTAAGTGCTACCCAAAAGCATCAACAATCTAAAGATAAATTAAAGAAGCTAGAGGAGGTGCTACAATGGCTGAAAAAGTAAAAAACATTCTTGAAATTATGGAAGAACTTGCCCCTAAGGGATTGGCCATGAAATGGGATAATGTAGGATTATTAGTAGGAAGCTATGAAAACTCAGTGGATAAAATTATGGTATGTCTAGATATTACTGAAGAGGTACTACAGGAGGCTATAGAAAAAAAGGTTAATTTGATTATAGCCCATCATCCTATGATCTTCTCCCCCCTTAAAGTTGTAATAAGAGAAGATTATAAGGGAGCTTTAGTCTTTAAAGCAATTACCAACAACATCAATATTTATGCCACCCATACAAATATGGATATTGCACCAAGGGGACTAAATGATTTTGTGGCGGAGAAATTGAAACTACAAGATGTACATGTTTTAGATATAATCCATAGGGAGAAATTATATAAAATTGTCATATATGTACCTGTAGGACATGAAGATAAGGTGGCGGATGCCCTGAATCAGGCAGGAGCAGGACATATAGGAAACTACAGTCATTGTAGTTTTAGAACAAATGGAACAGGTACTTTTAAACCATTAGAAGGTACCAATCCATTTATTGGGACAATGGGGCAATTAGAGAAAGTACAAGAAATTCGTTTAGAAACAATTGCTTCCCAAAGTTGTCTACAGCAATCAATCAACAATATGATCCAGGCCCATCCCTATGAAGAGGTTGCCTATGATATTATTCCTCTTGATAATGAGAACAATCCAATGGGATTAGGGCGCGTAGGCAAATTGGAAAAACCTATAAAATTAGAAGAATTTATAGACAACATAAAGACTGTTCTTCAGTTGAAGCAAATAAAGTATTCTGGTAATCCTAAAACCTTGGTAAAAAAAATTGCTGTAGTTAACGGTAGTGGAGCCGACTATATAGAGATGGCTAAAAACAAAGGTTGCGATTGTCTTGTAACAGGAGATGTTAAATATCATGATGCCCAGAGGGCTATAGAGCTAGGCATTAATGTTATAGATGCTGGCCATTTTGAAACTGAAATTGTTTTTGTGGATTTGGTTACACAATATTTAAAGAAACAAATGAAGGAAAGAGACATAGATGTAGAAGTGATTTCATCTAGCACAAACATAAATCCATTTAATATACTATAATAGAAGGGTGTGGGATTTTGATGGAGGTAATTATTTATACAGATGGAGGCTCTAGGGGCAACCCTGGGGAAGCAGGAATAGGTATTGTTATAGAGGATGCTGAAGGCAATAGCATTAAAGAAATTAGCCAATATATAGGGACTCAAACTAACAATGTGGCTGAATATAAAGCATTGAGCAGGGCTTTAGAGGTGGCGGTGGACATGGGAGCAACAAATGTTACATGCTACTTAGACAGCGAACTGGTAACTAAACAGATTAAAGGAGAATATAAGGTAAAGAATGAAAGAATGATTCCCATGTACAATATGGTGATGCCATTAGTAAATAAATTTGATAAATTTCATATAGAACATATTAGAAGAGAAAAAAATAAAAAGGCAGATGCATTAGCAAATAGAGCAATGGACGAAAAGTAATTTACAAATATTAACTTTTGACAGGATAGAAAATTCATGGTATGATATTATTCTTGATTGAGAACAATAAAATATAGCGAGTAAGTCAGATGATCGCGGACACAGTTATCTGTGGACGAGGAAAGTCCGAGCTCCATAGGGCAGGGTGCTGGGTAATACCCAGTGGAGGTGACTCCAAGGAAAGTGCAACAGAGAGATACCGCCAGACCCCTTGTTCAGTAGCAATACTGAATTTGTGGTGAGAACAGCTTTTAAGCTGTCTGGTAAGGCTGGAAAGGTGAGGTAAGAGCTCACCAGCAGTTAGGCGACTAGCTGGCTATGTAAACCCCATCTGGAGCAAGACCAAGTAGGGACTAAAAAAACGGCGGCCCGTCGTGTCCCGTGGTAGGTTGCTTGAGCCGTCTGGTAACAGCCGGCCTAGATAGATGATCATCCACGACAGAACTCGGCTTACCGACCTACTCGCTTAAATTTAAGTATAACCATTACAAACACTAGTCTTGATGACTGGTGTTTTTGTATTAATTGTAGTTTTATGCTCATGTTAAATTTCATTATTGATTTTAGACTGAATTGTAACTTTAGTATAAGCCGTAGCGGTTTGTTATTCTTCGTTATCCCTCAGGATGACTGGGCCCTAGCATTTCCATATTTTTTTAAATATCAATATTTATCATTAATACAATCAAAATTAAAGCAAAATATCAAGGGAGAGGAAAAATCTAGCCATCAAATGTTATAATATAAAAGGACTAGCAATTATGTATATTTCTCTTAAAGGATGATGACACATGTTTGAAATTCAATTGAATGAACAGCAAAAAAACGCATCTTTACATAAGGATGGGCCAGCCATTGTTCTAGCTGTTGCCGGAGCAGGAAAAACCACCACTTTGTGTACTAGGATAGCTAATCTTATTATCAACTATAATGTAAATCCTAAAAAAATAAAAACAATGACCTTTTCACGGGCTGCTGCAAGGGATATGAAGGAAAGATTTATTAAATTGTTTGGGGGACAAATACCCAATATACATGATGTTGAATTTAGCACAATACACTCCTTTGCCTATTCTGTGATAAGGTACTATTATAGACAAAAAGACTTGCCTCTAATTATCATAGAGGATGAAAAGGAAGAAACCAATAAATACCGTATACTCAAGGATATCTTTAAAGAGACAAATAAGGAATATATAACCGAAGAACAGTTAGAGGAGCTTTTGGCCAATATAACCTATATAAAAAATATGATGTTAAAACCAAAGGAAATAGAAGAACTTAAAAATAGCATAAAAAATTTCAGTCTTATATTTGAAGCCTATGAGAAAATAAAAAGGGAAAATCATTATATAGATTATGATGATATGTTGACGGTGGCCTATCATATCCTCCTGAAGGAGCCCCAACTTTTAAGAGGACTGCAAAACAAATATGATTATTGGCAGGTTGATGAATTTCAAGATACCAGCAGGATACAATATGAAATACTTAAATTACTGGTAAAACCTAATAATAATCTGTTTTGCGTAGGAGATGATGATCAAACCCTGTATTCATGGAGGGGAAGCTATCCCAAAATATTATTGGAGTTTCCTAAGGAATTTAGGGGTGCTCAGGTATATTTTATGGAAGAAAACTTTAGGAGTACACAGGACATCATTAACCTGAGTAATAGGGTGATCTCTTTAAATAAGCAACGATATAAGAAAAATATTTTTACTAAAAAGGATAAAGGTTTACCGGTTTTCATTGAGGAATTTAATAATGAAAAAACTCAAATAGAGACAATTATACAAGAAATTAAGGCAAAGAGTCCATCCAATGAAGTGGCGATTTTATTCCGTAATAATTTCTCCGCCCTTCCCTTTATAGATAGTTTTCATGAAATGAACATTCCCTTTTATGTAAGAGAACACAAAATGTCTTTTTTCAAACACTGGATTGTAAAGGATATTATAGCTTTTATTAAATTTACCTATAGGCCCTGTAGCCTGGAGCTGTTCAATAATATTTATTATAAGTTAAACGCTTATCTATCAAAGCAATCAATTGGGTATGTTGCACAGCAATTAAAGGAAATGGATGCCAAAGAAAGAGAAAATATAAATATTTTTGACCTGTTACTTACCTATCCAGCCCTTAAGGAATACCAAAAGAATAGAATAATTCGGTTGAAATATGAATTTGACGTTTTTAAAAAAGAAAACACTAGTAACTTTATGGAGTTTATTAGAAGACGTTTAAGCTATGATGAATATTTAAAAAATCAAGATCTAACCTCTGAAGAAGTAGTAAATAATACTATGGGAGTTTTAGAACACTTAGCTAGAAATGTGACAACAGGATTACAATTTATCGATAAAGTAGAAGCATTAAGGCTTTTTACTGAAAAGGCAAGCCATAATAAAATCAAGACTATAGTTTTATCTACTATCCATGCTGCAAAAGGCTTAGAATTTGATGATGTTTATATTATTGATGTAATAGAGGATGTTTTACCTAGTGCTTCAAGTTTAAATCTATTACAAAAAAATCAAGATGTCTCTGAGCTTGAGGAAGAAAGACGAATTTTTTATGTGGCATTAACTAGGGCTAGGAGTCAGTTGAAAATATGCACAGTGAAAAAAAGGTTCAACAATAGCGTAGAGGAGTCTATGTTTATTAAAGAAGTTAAAAAATTCCTTAACATCACTTCACCCAAAACAAGGCCAATACCAAAATCCCAAAAACATAAAGTAAACCCCAGGGAATTAGATATAAGTATTTATAAAAAAGGTACATATCTAACCCATAAATTTTTTGGTAAAGGTTATATATCAATGGTAAATCAGGGGATTGCAACAGTTGACTTTAAGAGTTTTGGTGTTAAAAAAATAGATATAAAAACCTGTATGGAATATAAGCTATTGAGTTAATTATAAGAAGTTAAAAAGGTTGTAAGAATATAATATATTTACAAATCCTCAAAAATAGGTATAATTATATTATCAAGTATTATTACTAGGTACTAATAATATATTTTAGAGAGGGAATGATTATGGACTTACAGCATTTATTTAAAATACAAAGCATTATAGAAAATAGTATCATGCAAATAAGTGATATAAAAGAGGACGCGTTGGGCAAGGAAAATGTTTTTGACTTAAGATTTTTAGCCTTGCAAATAAAAACAGGAGAGATAGCAAACTTAACTAAGTGCTATAAATATTCTAAAGAACAAGAGAGTATTCCTAAAGATAAATTGTTTGTTAGGTATCTTGACGCCATGAAATTTTTATTATCTATAGGCAATGTTCATGAATTTAATATTATTGATAAATATGCCATTGAAGCTTTAGAAAGGGAAGAAAATATTATAAAATTATTCTCATCTATTTATGATGGTATAAGCAATCTCAAGGAAGAAATCCTTCAAAACAACTATATTGGTGCTTTGTCTATCTATACAAAGCTATTTGCAAAATATGTAAATTTAGGGGAAGTTCTTGGATTAAGCTTCGATGAAGTGTATGCTTATTATACAAAGAATTATATGGCCTCTTAAGATTAAAGAAATCTAAACTAAAGTATTAAGAAAATATAAGCCCTCCTTGTCTATTGACAGGCAGGGTTTTTGTATTACAAAGAAGGTTTATTTATCGATGTTTTTAAGCACTGGGATGGATCATTTACTGGAAAAACAAGTTTTGTTATAATAAGATAACAGAAAATCAGCATAGAGGTTTGATGACCTATATATCAGGGGGTAGGGAAATGGACAAAAACGTCTTAAAAAGCTTTGCCATAAGAGGAAGACAAAAAATGATAAATGGTATTATGAAAAGGGCCCAGCAGTTAGGGGTTACAAAAGATGAGATAAAAAAAATGAAACTTTCTGAAAATGGATTTATATTAGACGAAAAAGATAATAATATAGTTTTAAAACAATATCAATTTAAACAACGGCAACAACTAGTAGGGAGAATTAAGGAAAAGGGCTTTGAGGAAGTGATAGAAGAGGCGGCCTATATTTGGTTCAATGGCTTAATAGCTTTAAGGTTTATGGAGGTTAAAGGATACCTTCCTACAGGTGTGAGGGTGTTGTCTTCTATAGAAGAAGGTAAAAAAGAGCCGGATATTATTAGAGCGGCATTACATATTGATTTGGATTTAAATAGAGAAATAGTAACTAGCTTAATAAAAGAAAAGGACATTGAAGATCTATATAGGTATCTGTTAGTAAGGCAGTGTAATCAGTTAGGAAAAATCATACCAACTATATTTCAAAGGATAAGAGGGTATATAGAGCTTTTATTACCCGATGATTTACTTGCGAGGGGATCAATTATTGATGATCTAGTCTTTTCTGTTAAAGAAGAAGCCTTTAGAGAAGGGATTGAAGTTATTGGCTGGCTTTATCAATATTATATTTCTCAGGAAAAGGATGAGGTGTTTGCAGGAGTAAATAAAAATCAAAAAATTATGAAAGAAAACATTCCTGCTGCTACACAAATTTTTACACCAAAATGGATTGTACAATATATGGTGGAAAATTCCCTAGGAAAGCTTTGGAGGGATATTAATCCTGATACAAAGCTGATATCTAAGTGGAGGTATTATTTAGATGAAGGTCACCAGGGGATAGAAGTAAAACAACAACGATATGCTCCTGGTAATAAAAAATTAACCCCTGAGGACATAAAGTTACTAGATCCAGCAATGGGCTCTGGACATATACTGGTTTATGCATTTGACCTCCTCTACGACATCTACTTAGAAGCAGGGTATAGGGAAGAAGATATATCAAAGCTAATTTTAGAAAAAAACCTCTATGGATTAGATATTGATGATAAAGTAACTCCATTGACCTCTTTTGCTTTAATGATGCAGGCAAGAAGCAAAACCCCTGATATATTTGATAAAAAAGTATCGTTAAATATTTACGCTATACAGGAAAGTATCGACATTTCTCAAGAAGCAATGGATTTCTTTATAGCTCCACAAAAGGACTTGAAAGATGAAGTACAGTATCTAATGGACATATTTCAAAATGCTAAAGAATATGGTGCTATGCTAGAGGTAAAAAAGATAAATTTTGATGCAATTGAGGGAAGAATAGAAGAAATTCGAGAAGCTGACATAGAAGACCTTTTTATGCTGGAGTACAGAGAAGCTATATTAAAAACAATACCTCCATTAGTGAAACAAGGAAGGCTGATGAGTGACAAGTATGATGTGGTAGTGGCTAATCCCCCCTATGGAGGTTTAAGAAAATTAAATCCTAATCTTAAAAGGTTCCTAGAAGATAATTATAAGGATTATAAATATGATCTATTTTCGGTATTTATCATCAGAAACCTTAGCTTTACTAAAGAATATGGTTATACAGGTTTTATGACACCAAATGTATGGCAGTTTATTAATTCCTATGAAAAACTTAGAAGGGTGATAATGAATAACTATCAGTTGGATAGTTTGATTCAATTAGAGGATGAAGGCTTTCAAGATGCATCTGTATCCATAAGCACCTTTATTATCAACAAGTGTCCTTTGTTTAAAAAGGCTATTTTTATTAAGCTACAGGCCAGGGGAGATGTTCAAGCCCAAAGGGCTGAAGAGGCTATTAAAAGTAAGGATGGAAATAAATATGTGGTAGAGCCAACTATTTTTAACGATATACCCAATCACAAAATAGCTTTTTGGATATCCTCCAGTACCCTTGATACCTTTAAAAGGGGAGAGAAACTTGAGACTATTGGCAAGCCTCGACAAGGCATGGCTACTTCGGATAATAATAGATTTTTAAAATACTGGTACGAAGTAAGTTTTCCTACTATTAAATTTGGTGCCACAAGCTCAAATGATACAGCAGGCTATAAGTGGATTCCCTATAACAAGGGGGGCGGCCATAGAAAATGGTATGGTAACAATGACATGGTTATCAATTGGGAGAAAAATGGTTATGAAGTAAAAAAATATGCAGCACAGCTTTATGGTAACTATTCCCGAACCATTAAAAATGAAGGCTTATATTTTAAAGAAGGAATAACCTATACCTTCATAGGAAAAGATATGGCACCTAGGCTTTCTCCGAAGGGGTTTATTTTTGATGTAGCTGGATCTATGATATTTGTAGAGGAAGAATGGATTTTTTATATTTTAGCTTTAATTTCAACAAATTTATCTAGACACTATATGGATATTTTAAATCCAACCATTAACATTCAAGTGGGAGATATTAAAAATATCCCCGTTATTAAAACCGAAGATAGAAAAACTTTAGAAAAAATTAATCGATTAGCATTAGAGAATATTGATATAGCTAAAAAACACTGGGATTCCTTTGAAACCTCTTGGGATTTTGAAAAACATCCTTTTTTAATTCACCGGCACAATACATGTTATATTAAAGAGGCCTACAACCAATGGGAAAGCTTTACAGAAAACCAGTTTAATCGATTGAAGGCTAATGAAGAAGTCTTAAATAAAATGTTTATTGAAATATATGGTTTACAGGATGTATTAACTCCAGAGGTAGAGGAGAAGGAAATAACCATAAAAAAAGCTAATAGAGAGAGGGATATAAAATCCCTTATCTCCTATGCTGTAGGATGCATGTTTGGTCGATATTCTTTGGATGCAGATGGATTAGTTTATGGTGGCGGAGATTTTAACATCAATCAATATAAATCCCTTCAGGCCAGTAAAAATAATATAGTTCCTATTGTGGAGAATGAAAGCTTTGAAGGAGACATTACAAATAGATTTGAAGCTTTTCTAATAGCAACCTTTGGACAAGAGGCTATAGAGGGTAATCTAACCTATATTGCTGAGACTTTAGGAATGAAGTCCAATGAAACATCTCGACAGACCATTAAAAGATACTTTCAAAAATACTTTTATAAAGATCATATAAAAACCTATAATAAAAGACCTATATATTGGCTATTCAACAGTAAAGATACTTGTGACTTTAAAGTCTTGACTTATATCCATAGACATAATGAATTAATGATGAGTATAGAAAATAGGGAGCTAAGAATAGATATAGATGATGGGATTCTAACAAATTATAGGGGGCTTCAAGGCAAAGAAGTAAACTTGGGACAAGGAAAATATTTGCTGGCAGCTATTGAATAAAGAAAGACAATATTTTATAGGATTCATATTTTAAAAATAAGGAGGAAAAGTTTAGACGATAGGTTTTTGCTAATATTTCAAAAAAAACCTATAAAAAAGCTTTTGTTGATGGATTAACGTTGTTGGATATTGCTACAACAAACAAAATGCTGAAGAAAATCCATGAAATTCCCAACTATACAAAACTTCAAAAAGTTTTAATGGAAGAGTTTAGTGTGGGAGGTATAGATAAGTACGAATTGGTTAAAATCTTTAAAAACTATGGTTTGTAGACTATCATTCCTATGCATAATAATAAAAATGTATGATATAATAGAAGAAATGTTAGAGGTAGGTGATATACAATGAAGATAAAAAAGATAATAGCTATACTACTAATAACCCTACTCTTTTTAATTGGCTGTGCTTCAGATTCATCACCGGAAGCAAATGATTTTTTAGACACTAACGAAACAGATGAAGAAATAAACTATACAGCTATAGAAGTCAACCAATTTACAGACAGTCAACAGCTAAAAGAAAGACTGATAGAGTCAATTGCAATAGAATTGAAGAATACAGAAAACATCACCATAGGTATGCTACAGGAAAGAGAGCAAATATTGAATCTAGTAGAAAACTTATTTACTTATACTGTAAAAGAAGAGTATACTGTTACTGAACAGACGGATATTGTAGGTCCTATTAATTTCTATTTCTCTGATGGCAATGATATTTATGGTTTGATGAACAATAAGTATATTTACATAGAAGGTTATTATTTTACCATTGATACTAAAACATCTCAACAATTACAAAACTTTTTTAGGGCTAATATAGCTCCAGCGCCTGTTCCAGGAGAATAAACAAGCACCGGGATCTTCAGTTAGCACTTAATAATCTCTAAAAAATTCTTAAGGATTTTTGCTGTGATGCCCCAAATAACATAGTCTTGATACTGATAAAAATAGACGTGGTAATCACTTGTCCTCCAATTATACTCTTTTCCTTTATGGATGAGATGAAAGGGAAAGTTTTTATCTGGTGCTGTATTTACCTTTAATTTATGGGCTAAAGGCTGTTGTAGCATTAGTTCCTTTAAAGGAACAGTAAAGATAGAATCCACCTCCACCCTATTAAAGTCAATGGCTTCAACTTTAATATTATGAAGGAATCCACAAAAAGGATAAATAATCATATTAAAGGTCGTGACAATAGGGTCTAATTTTCCGATGATCTCTATATTTTTAGGTAAAATATTTAGTTCTTCAATGGTTTCCCTTATTGCTGATTGTTGAAGAGTCTCATTGTTTTCAACCTTGCCCCCTGGAAAGCAGATTTCTCCTGGTTGCGTATTCAGCTGATGAGAGCGAACCTGAAACAACACGTGCAAATCATCTTTTATTTCTACAAGAGGAACTAACACGGATGATTTTAATAGGGGATTAGAAGTTGATTTTTTCTTATTATGAAATGAATTTATTATTTGCTTATAGTTCATTCACATATACACCTCTATGCTATAATTATAATTTCTTAAGAAAAACCCAATAGTTGTAAAACAATCTTTACCTTATCATCCTATCATATTCTTATAATATATACAAAATTATAAATAGATAGAAAAAAAGAATCAAAAATACGCTAAGTTTAACAAAATAAAGGAAAAGCACTTTATATAACGAAGGTTAACAAAGTAAAGGTTGAAGTTAATTAAATATATAAACAAATCAAAAGGTTGGGAGGAATAATAAATGATTGGAAAAAATATAACACAAATAAATCTTGGTGACAAAGCAAGCTTTGAAAAAACCATTACTGAAACAGATGTATATCTATATGCAGGTATTACAGGGGACTTAAATCCTGCCCATATTAATCAGGTGGCGGCAGAAAAATCTATGTTTAAAGGAAGAATAGCCCATGGCATGTTAACAGCTGGATTAATTTCTACTGTTTTAGGCATGTATTTACCAGGACCTGGAACCATTTACCTAGGGCAGGAATTAAAATTTTTAGCCCCTGTCAAATTTGGTGATACTATTAAAGTAGAGGCTGAAGTAATAGAGAAAAAAGAAGAAAAAAACCGTATCAAGCTTAAGACCATTTGTACAAATCAAGATGGGGTTATAGTGTTACAAGGGATTGCTACAGTTATGCCTCCTAAATAATATTCTATGAAGCCTATAATCCTGATTAATTAGCTATAGATTAAATTCTATTCCATAATTTAACTTATTAATACTTTTTTAAAAAAAGGTATAATAAGAAAGAAATCAGTACAATAGATATAGAAAATTATTGAAGGAGGTGTAGTAGAATGAAGATTTATACTAAAACCGGTGATAGAGGAGAAACAAGTTTATATGATGGAAAAAGGGTATCAAAGGACGATATTCGAGTAGAAAGCTATGGTACAATAGATGAACTGAATTCTACCCTAGGTTTAGCTAGAAATTTTGTGAAGGATGAAAAAATTGTTGGTATTATTTATAGAATACAAAGGGAATTATTTGATGTAGCTGGAGAGTTAGCTACTCAGGATAGAGAAAAGTTTCCTGAAAAGATTGAAACCCAGCATGTAGAATTTTTAGAGGAAGTCATAGATACATATATATCTAAAATAGAAGAAGTAAATGCATTTATAATTCCAGGAACCAGTAAAGCTTCTGCAGGCCTACATGTAGCTAGAACTGTATGCAGAAGAGCAGAAAGAAGAATTTTAACTTTAAGCAGGGAGGAACATGTTAACCCAATACTTATGAAATATGTTAATCGTTTATCCGATGCTATTTATACAATTGCCAGATATTTAGAAGGTGAACTAAAATATATAACTTTTAACAAACAATAGTTATACATGAAGAGAGGGCAAAGAATTTTATGAAAATGGACATTGAAGAAATTTTATATACAAAAGAACAAATAAGCTGCAAGGTAAAGGAACTAGGTCAACAAATCACAAGAGATTACAATGGAGAAGAAGTCATTGTTATTGGCGTTTTAAAAGGTGCAAACATCTTTCTAGGAGATTTGATAAGAGAGATTAACTTACCCTTGTACATTGATTTTATGGCGGTATCCAGTTACGGTTATTCAACACAAACATCAGGGGTAGTAAAAATATTAAAGGATCTAGATCTAGAAGTTGAAAACAAGCATGTATTGATTATTGAAGATATTGTAGATACTGGATTGACTTTAAAATATTTAACAGAAAATTTGAGGTCTAGAAAGTTAGCAAGCTTAAAAATATGTACTTTGTTAGATAAACCATCTAGAAGAAAATGTGATTTGTATTTAGATTATGTTGGTTTTGATATACCAGATGAATTTATCGTGGGATATGGAATTGACTATGCAGAAAAATACAGAAATCTTCCATTTATTGCTACACTAAAACCAGAAGTTTATGAATCTCTTTCATAAAGGGTAATAAAAAAAACAGAATAAAAAAATCGTATAGTTCCACAAGGAATTCTCCATACTATAACTAAATCCATAGTTAAGGAGGATTTAACACATGGTAAATTTTCAAGAAGTAAAGCAACGTTTTATTCAAGCAGACGTAGATGGGAAAATTGAAATTTACACAACAACTCAAGGCCTAAGTGTGGACCAATTTAAAGAGCTTCTTAAGCATTTTCCATTACAACACCTTGATAAATTAGAAAGAGCTATGGGCTAGGAAAAATAAATACTGTACAAAAAACCTTCTTATTATCTTTATAGAATATAAGGAGGTTTTTTAGTCAATAAGAAATTCACAAATTGTTTATAATCTTAGATGATTTTCATGAAGGATGTAGAGAGAATTTTTTGCTTTAAATAGCATTTAAAAGGTTAAAATATTGATGGAGGTGGAAAGCAATGAAAAATAAACTGATAGCAATTCAGGAAGGACTACATGGGGCCACTGAAATTTTAAAAGAAAAGGGATATAGGATTACCACAATAGACAAAGCAAAAGACCCTATTGATGTAATTGTATACTCTAGTAGTAACAATAATTATCTAGCCCACAATATGACAGGAGAAATAAGTATACCCTCCTACAATCAATTTGTAAAAATGATTAACCTTGATGAAATTGGAATAGAAAATTTAATTACTACTATAGAAGAATTAGAATAAAAACTATAGTTTAAAATCCATAGGAGAAGTATACTATGGATTTTTTTGGTAAAAACTATTAAATATAAAATAAGACTTAATTCATAAGTAGATCCCCAAAATCTATGGTTTTGTGATAGTCGCTTAGTTTGTTCACCTATCAGAAGTAGAGGTCTTAACAATATATCGAAGGATAAATATGGGAGGGGTTCCAATGAAAAAAATAGGATTCCTATGGATAGACTTAAGGGAGAAATACAAAAATTATAAGAAGGATAGATCCAATAGTAGAAGATTTAAAACCTTTTATAGTACTACAAAAGAAGACAAAAGAAGTGATTTAGCTAAAGTGATTGATTATGTTTTGTGGAGAATTTTTATTTTTTTTAGCATATTATTGATAATATACTTTATAAAAACAAACTTATACAGAGCTACTATGATAGCAATAGTAGGCCTAAGTATATATCATATCATTTCTATAAAAATCCGAAATGATAAAATAATAGATTTTAAAAATGACAAGCGAAAAACTGTAGCAACCCAAAGAATTTATAAAGAAATCCTAAACAAAACAGTAGAAGAGATGAGAGAGTATATTATAGATATATTTTCTAAAAGGGGCTTTACGAAAATACAGTATGTCAATAATGATCATAAGTCTATTTTGATGAAGGCAAATTATAACCAAAGCAAGATAATGATTTGTTGTTATATGTACAAAAATGATTTTGATGTTGAATTAAAGGAATTGAAGGAATTTTTATGTCAATTAACCCAACATGATATAAAAAAAGGTGTATTTATTACAACATCGGATTTCACTCAAGATTGCTATAATTACTTAGATAAATTAAACGAAAGCTATAGGATGATTCTAATAAACAAGGATAAACTACTAAATGTTATTCAGTTAAATGATATGTTCCCTACTGAAGAAGAAATCGATGAAATAATAGAAAATCAAATTAGTAAAAGAAATAGGAATTGGACAAAATACAAGTCAGAGGCATTTTCAACTAAAAAAATAAAAGGGTACCTTTTGTTAAGTATTTATCTTACTATTACAGCCTTTTATATACCTTATACAGTTTATTATATGATAATGGCTAGTATATGCCTATTTTTAGCACTAATCACCATAATTTTCTATTTTAGAGATAAAAATCATCAAGAAGAAGATTGGAAAAAAACAGAAGATATTTTTCAAGGCTTGTAGATAACTAGATACCATAAGTTTACAAAAGATTATTCAACAAAAATTTGATTTTTGTATCTAAAAGTTTTATAATATTGCTTGTATAAGGAAAAATAATAAATTAACAAACCTATATAAAAGGAGGAGCTAAGATGGCTAAAAAAATGTTGCCAATTGCTTTATCTAATCGACATTTACATTTGAGTCAACAAGATATTGAAATATTGTTTGGTGAAGGGTATGAACTAAATAAATTTAAGGATTTATCTCAACCTGGGCAGTATGCTGCTGCTGAAAAAGTTGATATA
This sequence comes from Natronincola ferrireducens, assembly GCF_900100845.1. Lineage (NCBI taxonomy): Bacteria > Bacillati > Bacillota > Clostridia > Peptostreptococcales > Natronincolaceae > Natronincola > Natronincola ferrireducens. The sequence continues at coordinate 82,422 of NZ_FNFP01000002.1, forward strand.
GCAGGGCCTAAAGGAATATTAAAGGGTGTTCGTGTTTTAGGACCAGCAAGACCTAGTACACAGATAGAAGTATCTTTAACGGATGGATTTATATTAGGAGTAACACCTCCAGTAAGAGATTCTGGAGATATAGCAGGAAGTCCTAGTGTAAAAATCATAGGACCTAAAGGAGAAGTAGAGCTAAAAGAAGGAGTTATAGCTGCTGCTAGACATATACATATGCACACAGATGATGCAGAGAAGTTTGGTGTTGTAGATAAGCAAAGAGTAAAGGTAAGAACAGAGGGAGATAGAGGAGTAGTTTTTGAAAACGTTTTAGTAAGGGCTCATCCTACTTTTGCTCTAGAAATGCATGTGGATATTGATGAAGGAAATGCTGCAGGAGTTAAAAACGGAGAAATGGTTGAATTAATTGTTGAATAAGATAGCTAAAAAATAGATATGGTTATAGCCAAATAGATATAATTATATAGCATTAAATTTTGATGCTACTGAAATGGATGTTAAAAAAGCCTATGTTCTTTTGAACATAGGCTTTTTGGATAATAAATGTTAAATTATGATAATCTATGAAAAAAGTAGTTAAATAAAAAAAATACTCCGAGACAAAATATACTTAGGAGGTGATAATTTGAAAAACAAAAAAACATTATTAATGATATGCATCTTTCTTGTTGTAGCAATTGCTATTACAGGTTGCAGGCCAGCTAGAAGACCGATGCCACAAGAGCCTCAACCTATGCCAGAAAGACAGGAGCAAATGCCAGGAGAGCAAGCAGATGATGGTATGCTTCGAGATACAAGAATTCCTGGAGATGATAGAACTGCTCCTAGAAACATGCAACCCAACGAATTAGAACAAGATTTAACTGTTAGAGCTGATAGAATTGTGAATGAAATTGTTAGATTAGAAGAAGTTAGGAGTGCAACTGTAGTTATTTCCGAAAATACAGCCTTAGTTGGTGTGACATTAACCGGTGCTGGAGAAGGTGAAATGGATAGAGACGTAGAAAGAAAAATTGAAGAGACAGTAAAAGAAACCGATAGAAACATTGACAGAGTAGCTGTAACAGCAGATCCTGATTTGTTTACAAGAATAGAAAATATTGCTAGAGAAGCTGGTAGAGGTAGACCGTTAAGTGGATTTGGTCGGGAGATCGAAGAAATATTTAGACGAATCACACCCAAAGCATAGCATAAAATGAATAAAGATGGAGGCGACCTCCATCTTTATTCATTTTATCATAGATATTTTCATATTATTTAAGAAAATAGATTTTAATATAAGGATGGATAATATGAAAAGTTTTATAAAGGTGACGTTTATAACGATAATATTTACTTTAGCTTTAATATTAAATGGAGTTATAGAACGGACTTTATGGGTGATAAGTACTGGATTACTGAGTATGACATTTATAACATATAAAAAAAATCAGTATAGTCATAAAAACAATTACAAAACTGTGGTAATGGCAATTGTATTAGGCTATATTTTAACCATCGGTTTATTATTAGGTTTTCAATACTCACTAGAAGAGATTTATATTGGTAGAAACTATGTCCCTAATAATAAGACGGCTATTGTAGTAGTATTTCAAGGAGAACCCTCTACTTATAATATTCCATTAGCCATAAAAAATGTTAGACAATATAATTCTTTATGGAGTAGGATGTTCCTACCCTTTCATTTGTTTAAGCAAAAATTAAACTATGAAAAAATAGAAGGTTTTTCCTACATATATCAAGGTACAAGATTAAAGCATCAGTTAAGAGAAGCATTGAATGAAGAAAATAATTTTTATGTTGCATATTTATATGATAAACCCTATTTATCAGATACCATAAATGATGTGATACTGGAGGGAAACCAAAAAATTATTATAGCACCTGTTTTATTATCAGAGACCCAAGATTTCATCAATATACAAAACAAAATTAACAAACTTAATCTTCAACAATATAGGATAGAGGTAAAAAATACAGGTGTATTATGGAACAGCGAATTAATGGCGAAGTCCTTTGTAGATCAAATTAATCATTTCAAGCATAGTCCCCATAAACATAATATAGGAATCATATTAATAGGGGAGGAGCTTAAAAAGGGTCAAGAGAATTCACCTGATATTAAACAGGATTTGTTGTTTAGGGAAAAAATTCGAGAATTTTTAATTAGGGATGGATACAATAACAATAAAATTAGTTTAACATTTTTTAACAAAAAAAATATACATGATGAAATCCATCGTTTAATGGAGTATGGGGTAGGAGAAATTATGTTAGTTCCTACATCAACTACTTTACAGCAAATTTCCCATCAATTAATCCTACAGCAACTACCATCAAACATTGAAGCTCCCTATACGGTTATGATCCACGGAATTGATCCATGGAGTTTTAATGACACCCTTGGAAGAGAACTAATAAATAGAATACACTTGTTAAGTCTATAAATTTGACTTTTGGATAGAAATTCACTATAATTTATTTCAAGCTCCTTAGCAATAAAGGAAAAATTTACTTAGTAAAGGATGGTTTAGATGGATCCAATAGCTTTTAGCATATTTGGCATAGAAGTAGCATGGTATGGCATTATTATTTCGATTGGCATCTTTTTAGGAATTTTTATTGCTATTATTCGTGCTAAAAAAGAAAATTTATATGAAGATGTTATTTTAGATTTATCCCTTATTGCTGTACCTATAGCAGTGATAGGTGCCAGAGTTTATTATGTTATTTTCAAATGGGATTATTATGGACAAAATCCTGGGGATATTTTAAAATTTCGACAAGGGGGTCTAGCTATACATGGGGCTATTATAGCTGGTGTACTGGCGGGCTACATCTTTTGTCGTTATAAAGGAATTAGATTTTGGAAAATGGCAGATATTTGTGCTCCAAGTATTATTTTAGGCCAAGCTATAGGAAGATGGGGAAACTATTTTAATCAAGAGGCCTACGGCACACCAACGGATTTACCATGGGCAATTGAAATAGACGGAGTCATGGTACACCCAACTTTTTTATATGAGTTTATATGGAATTTTGGCGTGTTTATATTTCTTTTAGCCTACACAAAGAGAAAGAAATTTGAAGGTCAAATTTTTATCTATTATTTAATATTATATTCTATTGGAAGGTTTTTTATAGAAGGACTACGAATTGACAGTTTAATGATAGGACCATTAAGAACCGCCCAAGTCATCAGTATCCTTACTATCGTAGGAGGGCTTGCTTTAATAAAGATATTAAAAAGCAGAAAAGGATATAAACCCAGCTAAAACTTATATATACTATATATAGTGGATACGATTGATAATTAGCAGAAAACAAACCATATATTGATATACCCCCAAAAAACAAATAACACTAAAAACTAGAGAATTTATGAGAAAAAGATAGAAAATATTTGATAAATTGTAAAATTTTGAAGTCTCTATCCTTTGACAAAATATACTATTTTCGGTTTAATTAGTATACAAGTCTTTAATAAAAGACATAAAAATTACTAAAATATAACTGGGGTGAAACTCATGTCTAGGGAAGAAATTCAAAAGCTACAACAACTTATAGAAAGTATTGACATAGTTGAGGAATCAAATACAGAGGATATATTTAAGGTCAGCAATAAACTTGATGAAGCTTTATTTTTATACCACCAGAAGATGTTATCCATAAGATAAAACGTGTAATATAGATAACTGTCATACTAATATGGCAGTTATTCATATTTTTTGAGGCCTAGGGCCTTTTTTTGTTGAAAAATGTCTATAGAACTATAGTACTATAAAAAAATAAATTCAATATTTTAGAAGGAATTTCTAAAATACTATAGAAATAATATAAAAAGTGGTGCAAAGTGGTATAGAGTGGGGAGAAGTCCCTAAGGTGGGGTAGAGATGTTTATTGGTGAATACAATCATACTATAGATACAAAGGGGAGAGTCAGTATTCCCTCTAAGTTTCGAGAAGAGCTGGGGGAAAGCTTTATCGTGACGAAGGGGCTGGATAACTGTCTATTTGTTTATTCTATAGAAGAATGGAAGGTATTAGAAGAAAAATTAAAACAACTACCCATGACCAATAGGGATGCCAGAGCTTTTGTAAGATTTTTCTTTGCGGGAGCTACAGAATGTGAATTAGATAATCAGGGAAGAATAAGAATACCCAACAATTTGAGGGAGCATGCTCTCCTAGAAAAAGAAGCTGTGATTATAGGTGTGGCTACGAGGATCGAGATATGGAGCCATGAACAATGGCAGCAGTATAATAGTGATGAAAACCTAAGCTATGATGACATAGCTGTAAAAATGCAGCAGTTGGGAATATAAAAAGTAGGTGATTAAATGGAATTTCAACATACATCAGTTTTATTAGAGGAATGCATAGAAAATTTAAATATAAAAGAAGATGGTATCTATGTAGATGGTACATTAGGTGGAGGAGGTCACTCAAAAGAAATCGCAAAAAGTTTAGGCAAAAAAGGATTGTTAATAGGTATTGATCAAGATACAAATGCAATCAATGCAGCTACTAAAAGATTACAGGAGTATACCTGCAATATAAAGCTTATACATAATAACTTTAGAAATCTTGAAGAAGTTTTACAAAATTTACAAGTCAATAAAATTGACGGTATATTGATGGACTTGGGAGTGTCATCCCATCAATTAGATGAAGCTGAGAGGGGTTTTTCTTATATGCAGGATGCTGCCTTGGATATGAGAATGGACGCCAGTAATCCTTTAACTGCAAAGGATGTAGTAAATCAATATTCTCAAGAGGAACTAGCTAGAATCATGTGGCAGTATGGTGAAGAAAAATGGGCAAAGCGGATAGCTGAATTTATAGTGAATCATAGAAGGCAAGAAGAAATTAAAACCACCTATGAATTAGTAGATATCATTAAAAGAGCCATTCCTAAAGGGGCTCGGAGAGAGGGGGCTCATCCAGCTAAACGAACTTTTCAAGCCATTAGAATCGAAGTTAATCAAGAACTTGATATTATAGAAGAAACAATTAAAATCGCTACTAACTATTTGAATGAGGGAGGACGGATATGTATTATTACCTTCCACTCTCTAGAAGATAGAATTGTTAAAAACACATATAGGGAATTAAATGATCCTTGCACATGTCCACCACAATTCCCTATATGTCAATGTGGCAATAAAAAGCAATTAAAAATTATTACTAGAAAACCTATTATACCTACAAAAGAAGAATTGGAAAAAAACCCACGTTCCAGAAGTGCAAAATTAAGGGTAGCTGAAAAAGCATAATAATACATTTGTTCTAAAGAGAAAGGAGGATGAATAAATTTGGTAGTAGCGAAAAGGAAATATGACTATCTAGAACCACAGGAACAACAACAGCAAAAGCCTATACAGAGACAAAAACCTAAGAAAAATTATAGGTTTGAAAAAATAATGATGGGATTCGGAATAATAACGGTTTTATCTATAAGTTTGGTGTTATTAATAAGATTTGCTACTATTACAGAAGCAAAACATAGAATTCATCACCTTCATAACCAATTAGAGCAATTGGAAACTCAAAAGGAACATTTAAGGGTAGAGGTGGAAAGGGTATCAAAATCTAGGTGGATTGAAAGGGAAGCAAAAGATCGTTTAAATATGCAATATCCATTACCAGAGCAAATCATATATATTAGCGTAGATCCTATAGAAACAGCTATGTTAAGAAATCAATTAAATAATAACGAGGAAGAGATCTACGACAAAGGTGGCTCTGGCGATACCTTTAACAAGATATTTAGTAGGTTTGTAGGTTTGTTCAAAATTTAAAGGGGGAAATCCTAGTGTCACAACCTAGTATTTCTAGCAAAAGACGGCTCATATTTATATTCACTGTTGTATGTGTAACAATGACTCTTCTAATCATAAGATTAGGATGGATACAAATTATACAGGGTGAAAAATACAAAGAACTAGCCAATGCACAGCAGACAAGGGATATTCCGATTCCTTCAAGAAGAGGAACTATTTATGATAGGAATGGTAAAGAACTAGCTATCAGTGCCAGTACCAATACTGTTTGGGCTAGGCCTAGGGAAATAGAAGATGCTGAAGTAGCTGGAAAAGTTTTAGCAGATATATTGGACTTAGATGTAGAGGATACAATAGAAAAACTTAAAAACACCAGATATGGATTAGTAAGGATAGCCCGTTGGATTGATGATGATTTAGCCGACAATATCCGGGCTCAAAGAATAAAAGGTGTATGGATTGCAGAGGATAATAAACGGTATTATCCCTATGGTAATTTTGCTGCTTATATATTAGGTCATACCACCGATGATAATAGGGGGGCGGCAGGAGTAGAGTTAGAATATGAAAAGTATTTAAGTGGACTGCCAGGAAGGTGGATTAAAAATACTGACGGTGGAGGAAGACAACTAGCTTTTAGTGTAGAGAGGTATTATCCACCAGAGGATGGCCTGAATTTAGTGTTAACTATTGATGAGGTGATACAGCATTTCGTTGAGAAGGCTGTTGAAAATGCTTTACAAATCCACAAAGCAAAACGGATAAAGGTAATTGTCATGGATGTAAAGACTGGGGATATATTGGGAATGGCTGCTAAGCCAGATTATGATCCCAATGAACCTAGGGTGCCTTTAGATGAAGGGTTAAGACAGCAACTAGAGGAAATGAAGGATGAAAAAAAATTAGAGACATGGTTTAGTATGTGGAGAAATCCAATTATCAATGATACTTATGAACCAGGCTCTACCTTCAAATTAATTACTACAGCCGCGGCTCTTGAGGAAGCAGCCACTAGTCTTAATACCGCCTATTATTGCAGAGGAACTATTAATGTAGCTGGGCAGACTATAAGATGCTGGAGACATTATAATCCCCATGGTCATCAAACCTTAATAGAGGCTGTGCAAAACTCTTGTAATCCTGCTTTTGTTGAAATGGGGCAAAAGATGGGGACAGAGACCCTGTATAGTTATTTGGATGGATTTGGGATTTCAGATACTACTGGGATTGATTTGCCTGGAGAAAGAAAGTCAATTATGCATAATTTAAATAATGTAGGACCTGTAGAGTTGGCCACGATTTCCTTTGGGCAAGGTATTTCTGTCACACCGATTCAGTTGATTACTGCTGTATCAGCTATTGTAAATGATGGTAGGTTGATGCAGCCTCGAATTGTAAAAGAACTAGTTGATGGTGAGGGGAAAGTGGTTCATCGTTTTGATGAAATCATGGTAAGGCAGGTTATATCTCAAAAAACCTCAGAAGAAATGAGAAACATTATGGAATCAGTTGTTTCAGAGGGTTCTGGAAAAGCTGCTTATATTCCTGGATATAAAGTTGGAGGTAAAACTGGAACAGCACAAAAAGTTGTAAACGGAAGATATGCTCAGGGAATTTATGTATCCTCCTTCATAGGGATTGCACCCAGTGATGATCCCCAGTTGGCAGTTCTAGCTATTGTGGATGAACCAGGGGGATACAGTCACTTTGGTAGCGTTGTAGCAGCACCGATTGCAAAGGAGATACTTGAAGAAAGCTTAAGGTATTTAGACATCAAACCTAAATATACAGAGGCAGAGGCAGAGGCATTGGTACAGAATGAGGTAGTTGTGCCTGAAGTAAGGGGTTTAACAGTCAAGGAAGCCTCGCAAATACTATTGCAGACCAAGTTAGAATATGGTACATGGCCTGAATACATTGGAGATGGCAATGCTATTGTTGCTGACATGTTTCCTAAACCAACGGCAAGAGTGCCAGAAAAATCAATCATTATGTTATATACCAAGGTTAATGAAAATCTCCCAGTTTCTGTTTCAGTACCTAATCTAAAAAATAAAACAATTAGAGAAGCCAATGCGATACTAAGTGCTATGGGTTTAAAGTTAAAAATAACTGGCAGTGGTTTAGCTTATAGTCAAACACCAGAGGCAGGAACAGATGTAGAACCTGGTACGATAATCAGTGTTGAATTTAAGCCCGATTAAGACAGAAATTGAATTTAAAAAACTAGATATTTTTATAGGCAACTTATAATTAAAAGGGCAACTGAAATTAAAGAAATTATACTTTAATTTTAAGTTGCCTTTTAAAAAGTTTAATAAATGGAAATAAAAGATAGATAGAGGAAAAAAGTTAAGGGTAAATAGTGGTGTTAGTCAGGAGGATATGTATGTTATTAAAGGAGTTATTACAAGGACTTGAAATAAAGAAAATTTCAGGAAGACAAGAAATAAGTATTGAAAATATTGTTTATGACTCCCGAAAAGTTACAAAAAACAGCCTGTTTATTTGTATTAAAGGTTTCAAAACAGATGGTCATTTATACATAAGGGATGCTATTGAAAAAGGCGCTTCAGCTATACTTGTTGAAGAGGAAGTAAATTTAGGAGGAGCCACTGTTGTTGAGATAGAAAATACAAGGAAATCAATGGCAATTATAGCTAATCGATTTTATGGAGAGCCAAGTAAATCCCTAGACTTAATTGGCGTCACTGGCACCAATGGCAAAACCTCCACAACCTATATGATCAAAAAAATATTAGAGACCAGTGGTAAAAAGACAGGACTTGTTGGCACGATTTCCAACTGGATAGGGGATGTGAAGATAGAAACTGATAGAACTACTCCTGAATCTTTAGACTTACAAAAACTATTTAAACGTATGCTACAGGAAAATGTAGACTGTTGTGTCATGGAGGTTTCATCTCATTCCTTAGCTTTAGACAGGGTAGAGGAGTGTCAGTTTAAAGTAGGGGTTTTCACCAATTTAACACCAGAACATCTAGATTTCCATGCTACTTTAGAAGATTATAAAAATGCCAAGAAAAAGTTGTTTTATAAAACTGTTTTATGTAATATTATTAATATCGATGATGAAGTTGGGAAAACCATTTATCAAGAATTACGAAGATCGACCACCCCAATGCTAACCTATAGTATAAAAGAAAAGGCCGATATAATAGCTGAAAACATTGTCCTAAGTATAAAGACTGTTACTTTTGATTTAATCACACCTAAATATAAAGAAAAAGTTGAGATAAATATTCCTGGAATATTTACTGTCTATAATGCTCTAGCTGCTATTGCTGTTTGTTACAGCATGGATATTGGAGCTAACCATATAGTAGAAGGGCTCAGAAGTATAAAGGGAGTAGCTGGAAGGCTGGAGCCGATAGAGGAATTTGCGGACTTTGCTGTAATTGTTGACTATGCCCATACACCGGATGCTTTAGAAAATGTTCTAAAATCTATAAAAAAATTTGCAAAAAACAAACTTATAACTGTATTTGGATGTGGTGGTGATCGAGATCAAACCAAAAGACCTATAATGGGGGAGATTTCTGGAAGCTATAGTGATTTAACCATTATTACTTCAGATAATCCCCGAACAGAAAATCCTATGGAAATTATAGCTATGGTAGAAGATGGTATAAGAAAAACTTTAGGGAAATATGATATAATTGAAAATCGGCGAGAGGCAATTCGGTTGGCCTTAAAATATGCTGAAAAAGGTGATATTATCTTAATAGCTGGCAAAGGTCATGAAACTTATCAAATTATTAATGATAATGTTTTTGAATTTGATGATAGAAAGGTAGCTGTTGAAGTTGCTAAGGAGGAAGGATTAATATGATAAAACAATCTATTGAAGCTGTTATAGGTGCATGTAACGGCAAAGTAATCTGCAAAGGGATAATAGAGTATATAAATGGTGTATCCACAGACTCTAGAAGGATTGAAGAAAATAATCTCTTTATTCCTTTGGAAGGTGAAAGATTTGATGGTCACAAATTTATAGAAGTTGCTAAAAACAAAGGAGCGTCTGCTATTCTCTATAAAAAAGGGAAGCATATTCCTATGGAGGGTTTGAATAATGTTTACATTATAGAAGTAGAGGATACTCTGAAAGCTTTACAGCAGATCAGCAAGTATTATAGAGACCTATTTTCTATACCTTTTATAGGCATTACCGGCAGTACTGGCAAAACCTCTACCAAGGATATGGTCAGTAGTGTACTGGCTTGTAAATTTAACATTCTTAAAAATATTGGAAATCTAAATAATGAAATAGGTCTACCATTAACAGTATTTAACTTAGATAATCAGCATGAAATAGCAGTTTTAGAAATGGGCATGTCAAACTTTGGGGAAATATTAGATTTAACAGAAATTGCACGACCTAATATTGCAGTTATCACTAACATAGGTTTATCTCATATTGAACATTTAGGAAGCAGAGAAAATATTATGAAGGCTAAAATGGAAATAGCCACCTATCTAGGAGATGATGATTATTTATTATTAAACGGTGACGATGACCTTTTAAGGACCCTAAAAAATCAAAAAAGTTCCTATAAAAAAATCTTTTTTGGTTTTTCACCAGAAAATGATATTTATCCTAAAAATTTGATGGATTTAAAGGAAGAGGGTTTTACCTTTGACATTGAAATTGATGGGGAAGACCATCATTTTCAAATTAATCAACCAGGAATACATAATGTATACAATAGCTTAATAGCTATATGGATTGGACTTTATCATAACATGACAATAGAAGCTATCCAAAAGGGGTTAGAAAGCAACATTCCTTCAAAAATGCGGCTGGAGATTTTAAAGCTTAAAGATATTAAGGTGATTAATGATGCTTATAATGCTAATCCTGATTCTATGAAGGCGGCTTTAAGGGTACTAGAAGGAGTAGAGGGTGGTAGAAGGATAGCTGTTTTAGGTAATATGTTTGAAATGGGAGATTTTGCAGAAGAGGGACACCGAAGGGTGGGAGCTTATAGTGTTGGAAAAATAGATATATTGATTACAGTTGGCGATATGGCTAAATGGATAGGAGAAGAAGCTATTGCTCAAGGAATAAAAAACAAAGTTTATACAGCAGAATCTAATAAAGAAGCGATAGAAATCATCAAAAACATTATAAAAAAAGATGATGTTATTTTAATCAAAGGCTCTAGAGGTATGATGATGGAGGAGATCGTTGATTATTTACAAGAGAGGAGTTAATTAGATGCTACAACAAAATCAACTAGTTTACACAATAATTATTGGATTTTTTATTACACTACTATTGGGTCCATTGATCATTCCGTTTTTAAGAAGATTAAAGGTAGGGCAAACCATTAGGGAGGAGGGACCCCAAAGCCATATGTCCAAAAGTGGGACACCCACTATTGGTGGAATTATTATTATTCTATCAGTTATCATTACCTCCCTTACTGCGGGAATAATCAATACAGACTTATTGGTTGCATTAGGTGCTACAATTGCTTTTGGTTTAATTGGTTTTATAGACGATTTCATTAAAGTAGTATTAAAAAGAAATCTTGGATTGAGGGCTTATCAGAAGCTACTACTACAAACTATTGTAGCAGTTCTGTTAGCAATTTATCAGTCTAATACATCCAGTGTCGGAACAAAAATTATTATACCTTTTGTAGATGGAAGTCTACAATTAGGAGATTTTATTATACCTGAATATATAGATTTAGGAATTTTCTACATTCCTTTTATCGTATTTGTAGTGGTGGCAACTGTGAATAGCGTTAACCTAACAGATGGATTAGATGGCTTAGCATCGGGTGTAACCCTTATTATTACAGCTTTTTTTAGTTTAGTAGCCATGAGCTGGGGTTATACTAGCCTAGGGATTTTTTCCAGTGCCATAACAGGAGCATGTTTAGGATTTTTAAGATATAATACCCATCCTGCCCAGGTATTCATGGGGGACACAGGCTCATTAGCTCTAGGAGGTGCAGTAGCAACCCTAGCTATATTAATGAACATACCTTTGATTATACCCATTGTAGGCGGTATTTATTTTGCAGAATCTGTATCGGTTATTTTACAGGTTATTTCTTTTAAAGCTACTGGAAAAAGGATTTTTAAAATGAGTCCACTACATCATCATTATGAACTCAGTGGTTGGGCAGAGACAAAGGTTGTTACAGTATTTTGGATTGTAACAGTTGTTTTATGTTTAATAGGTATATTAGCATTAAACTAAGAAAGCAGGTGTCAAAATGAATTTAAAAAATAAAAGAGTTTTGGTTATAGGACTAGCTGTAACTGGCGTACCATTAGTAAGGACCTTAGTAAAGTTAGGAGCCCATGTAATTGTTAATGACATAAGATCAGAAGAAGTACTGACAGATAGTCTTAAAGGGTTAACAGATTTTAAATATGATGCTATCCTAGGTAAACATCCTGTTGATCTTAATGAATTAGGTCAATTAGATTTAGTGGTGGTATCTCCAGGGATACCATTAGATATACCTTTTATTAGAAAAATTCAGGAGGCAAATCTTGAAATAATAGGAGAAATCGAGTTAGCCTACCGTCTAAACAGGGCTCCTATTGTTGCTATTACTGGAACCAATGGTAAAACCACCACTACAGCCTTGACAGGAGAGATTTTTAAAAATGCCAGTAGGAACACCTTTGTAGTAGGAAACATAGGTATAGCAGCTATTTCTAAAGCATTAGAAACCACTGATAAAGATACTATGGTGATGGAGGTTAGTAGCTTTCAGTTGGAAAGCACTGTAGATTTCAAACCAAAGGTAGCGGCCATATTAAATTTAACACCTGATCACTTAAATCGTCATAAAACCATGGATAATTATAGAGATGTTAAGTTCAATATCTTTAAAAATCAAGATACTAATGATTATGCTGTTATTAACTATGATGATATAAGCTGTAGAGAAGCTAGTAAAAATTTACAGGCTAAAAAAGTATATTTCAGCAGAAAAGAAAAACTTAATGAGGGAGTTTTTGTGGAAGACCAGCATGTTGTGGTTTTGCTAGCAGGTAAAAAGCAGCAGGTTATACATATAGATGCTATAAAAATACCTGGGAAACATAACTTAGAGAATGCATTGGCTGCCACAGCTATGGCTTTTGTCATGGGAGTAGATATTAAAGTAATTAAAACCTCTTTAGAAAGCTTTAAAGGGGTTGAACATCGTATTGAGCATGTAGAAAAAATAGATGGCATTGATTTTATCAACGATTCAAAAGCTACTAATACCGATGCCGCAATTAAAGCAGTAGAAGCGGTTAGACCTCCTATTCTTTTATTAGCTGGAGGGATGGATAAGGAAAGTGAATTTCAAGATTTTATTCAAGCCTTTGATAATAAAGTAAAAGAGTTATTTGTTTATGGAGAAACAGCAGAAAAAATTTATCATACTGCAAAAAAATTAGGATTTGAAAAAGTAATGATAGTAGAGGATTTACAAGATGCAGTGAACAATGCATATAATATAGCAGAGGAAGGTGATTCTATCCTGCTATCTCCAGCCTGTGCCAGCTGGGATATGTATAAAAATTTTGAAGAAAGAGGTAATCATTTCAAAGAAATTGTAAGGAATCTAAGGAGGTCTTAAAATGGGAAAAAAAAATCCCTATGACTTCACAGTTATTATTACTGTAGCTATGCTGGTGGCTACCGGTATTATTATGGTATTTAGTTCCAGCTTTTCCTATGCTATGGTAGTACTGGGGGATGGATATTACTTTTTAAAAAGAATTATGATTTGGGCAGTTATTGGAACCTTTTCTATGTACTTTTGTGCTAAGGTAAACTATTGGACATGGAAAAAATATGCAAATATCATGTTGTTAGGCAGTATCATTTTATTAATATTAGTCTTGACGCCTCTAGGTAAAGAAGTAAATGGTGCCCAAAGATGGATTGGAGTAGGGTCCATTACTGTTATGCCCTCAGAAATTGCAAAATTTACTGCTATTGTTTTTGTAGCAACTAGTCTTACTAGAAAGAGGGAGGATTTACAGAAATTTTTCCAAGGGGTAGTTCCCTATTTATTGTTGGCAGGGATGTTTTTTGGTTTTATTTATGCACAACCAGATTTTAGCACAGCATTTGTAGTGGTTATAATTATTATTTCTATGGTTTTTGTAGGAGGAATGAAGCTTTCACATTTTGTTGGATTAGTTGGAGCTGGATCGGTTGCTCTGGCCTCCATGATAGGCTATATATTTATTGCTGGCAAGGGATATAAAGCCAAGAGAATTACAGCTTTTTTAGACCCATGGGCAGATCCTACTGATAGTGGATTCCAAGCTGTACAATCTTTACTGGCCTTAGGATCTGGAGGAATTTTTGGTAGAGGACTGGGACGAAGCGTACAAAAACACTTTTATCTCCCAGAGCCTCAAAATGATTTTATTTTTGCAATAATAGGAGAAGAACTAGGGTTTATCGGTGGTGTTATGATAATACTACTTTTTATGATATTAATTTGGCGGGGAATTCGTATTGCTGTTAATGCACCAGATTTTTTTGCCTGTTTAATGGCAACGGGAATTACAACAATGGTGATTGTTCAAGTAGTAATCAATATTGCAGTGGCTACTTCATCTATGCCAGTTACTGGTATGCCTCTACCCTTCATCAGCTTTGGAGGGAATGCCCTAGTCATATTTATGGCTTCAATGGGTATCTTATTAAATATCTCAAAACATACAAACATGAACAGGAGCTGAAAAATATGAGAGTAATTATAAGTGGTGGGGGAACTGGAGGTCATATTTATCCTGCTATTGCTATAGCAAATAAAATAAAAGAAATTAATCCAAACTCCAATATCTTGTTTATAGGTACAGAAAAGGGATTGGAGAGTGATATTGTACCAAAGGCAGGATATGATTTCAAAACCATAACCGTTAGTTATTTAAGAAGAAAAATATCTTTTCATAATGTTAAAAGTGCTGGAATGCTTTTAAAGGGTTTATGGCAGGCAAGAAGCATTATTAAAGATTTTAAGCCAGACATTGTTATAGGTACGGGGGGATTTGTCTGTGGACCTGTAGTTTATATGGCAGCAAAAATGAGGATAAAAACCATTATTCACGAACAAAATGTTTTTCCAGGTATCACAAATAAAATTTTAGGCAATTATGTGGATAAAATTGCTATTAGCTTTGAAGAAGCAAGGAAATATTTCAAACAAAAGGAAAAATTAATTGTCACAGGCAATCCAGTAAGACAAGAATTTTTTAAGGTTTCAACTAAAGAGGCGGACTTAAAATATAAGTCCCAACAAAATAAACCTCTAGTGCTAATTGTAGGGGGTAGTGGAGGATCAGCTAGTATTAACAAAACTGTTACCCATATGTTAATGAAGTATTCTAAAAATCCTTTCGAAATTTTATTGGTTACGGGAAAAAGCCATTACACAGAAGTAAGAAATAACCTCTTACAGCACAAGGAAGTCTTTGAACATAATCGTATTATGGAATATATCAATGATATGCCCCATGCTTTAAAGGCTTGTGACTTAATAATTTGTAGTGCTGGTGCTATTACCATTACGGAAATTAATGCTGTAGGAAAGCCATCTATTTTAATACCCAAAGCCTATACTGCTGAAAATCATCAAGAATATAATGCTAGGGCTTTAGAAGCTAGGGGAGCTGCTATTGTTATAAGAGAACAGGAGCTTAACGGGGATGATCTGTATAATAATATAAACAAATTATTAAATGATAAGGAAAAATTAAACACTATGAAGAAGGCCAGTTTAGATGCTTCTAAAGCTCAGGCTACTGATGTGATTTATAATGAAATTAAAAACTTAATAAAGAATTAAACAATTAGATTTTAAGGCACACCTTTGGAACTTTTGCATATTATGGTTATATACTTGTTTTATAATACCTATTTTATCAATTAATTACTTTAATAAGTAAAGTTTCTATAAATATATTTATAAGTTCTGGAGGTGGCTTACGGTGAGAAAATTAGTAGTGCATGGAGGATATAAGCTTCAAGGTGAATTAAAGGTCAGTGGTGCAAAAAATTCTGTGTTACCTATATTAGCAGCTACTGTATTAAACGGAGGATTGAATGTTATTGGCAATATTCCAAAACTATCAGATGTAGATGTTATGGTGAAAATTTTGCGGGCAGTAGGGTGTGAAGTAAAAAGGGAAAATGGCACTGTTATTGTAGATTCTAGCAAGTTAAACAATCATAGAATTCCGGAGGAATTAGTAAGGGAGATGCGTTCCTCCATTGTAGTTTTAGGGGCTATGTTGAGTAGATGTAGTGAAACAATTGTTAGTTATCCAGGAGGCTGTGAAATTGGACCAAGGCCTATAGATTTACATTTAAAATCTTTACGGGAACTGGGAGCCATTATTGAAGAAAAGCATGGGTTTTTGATATGTAAAGCCCAAAAGCTAAAGGGTTGCGAAATACAATTGGATTTTCCGAGCGTAGGTGCTACTGAAAATATTATGTTAGCAGCAACCTGTGCTGAGGGAGTGACGGTTATTAGAAATGCTGCAAGAGAACCAGAAATTAAAGATCTTGAAGATTTTATTAACAAAATGGGAGGGAAAATTTCTGGAGCGGGAAGTGCTACAATTAAGATTCAAGGGGTGAAAAACCTTCATGAGGTGGAACACACCATTATTCCTGACAGAATTGTAGCAGGAACCTACTTAGCAGCTGCAGCTATTACAAAGGGAGAAATTTTACTGAAGAATGTGGTTCCAGAACATCTACAGTCGGCTATATATAAATTAAAGGAATGTGGTTGTAGGGTATTATATACCAATGACAGTATAAAATTGGTAGCACCAAGCAGATTACATGCTATAGAATCTATTAAGACTATGCCTTATCCGGGTTTTCCAACGGATATGCAATCCCAAATAATGTCTTTAATGACAGTTAGTGACGGTATTAGTATTATAACAGAAAATATATTTGAAAATAGATATAAACACGCCTATGAGTTAATTCGAATGGGGGCAAACATTAAGATTGATGGTAGAGTAGCAATTATTAAAGGGGTACCAAAGTTAACAGGAGCAAATGTAACTGCCAATGATTTAAGGGGTGGAGCTGCTTTGATTTTAGCAGGATTAGTGGCAGAAGGTACTACAATTATCGAAAATACAAAGCATATTGAAAGAGGATATGATAACATAGAAGAAGCTTTAAAAAGTGTGGGGGCCAAAATCCAAAGGTTATAACCTCCTTTAATATATTGAAACACCTTTCCAATAGTGGACATTTAGATTATAATGAAATTAGCATCTATACCTAGATTAGGATATAGTATATTATAATAAGTTTTTTTGCTTCTAACTATAAAGATAGTACGGGATCATTACAAACAAATATTTTAAGTAAGCAGCTATACAGCTGCCCTTAAAATCCAGAAAAAAAGTACAAGCTATAATAAGGCAGGAGTAGGCTATGGATTATAGAGAGATTAGAAGAGAGAAAAAAATAAGAAATAGGAAGGTTAAGAGAAGTATTACTATTGTTTTTTTTGTTATTATATTTTTGTTATGGGGAATATATTATTTACTTCAATCGGACTTATTGAATTTAAAGGAACTTGAAGTTTATGGAAATCACATGATAACCAAGGAAGAAATTCTACGCACTCCTGAACTCTCCATAGAAAGAAATATTTTTCAATATAAACCCTCCCATATAAAACACCAAATAGAACTACATCCCTATGTTGAAGAGGCCCATATCAAAAGGAAATTGCCTGCAACCATTATTATTACTGTGAAGGAAAGAGAAAAATATGCTATAATACCCTATATGGGATCATTTATTTATATTGATCACAATAAAGTAGTACTAGAGGTTTCGGATGATTACCTAGCTGAGGATTTAGTTTTAATTACAGGTGTAGCATTTAATAGCTTTAAGATAGGTGATAAACTGGATATAAGTAATGAGGAATTATTAGATAGAGCTATGGAGTACATTGAAGCATCCAAGATAGTGTCTATTGCCGACATAATTTCAGAAATCAACATTGATCAAGAAGGTTATATAAAGCTCATTACCTTTGATGGTATCGAATTCTTATTGTCCAATAGGGAAGATCCTGCGTATACGATATTAGCATTAAAGGAAGTATTAACAAATTTATATGCAACCAATAAAAAAAATGTTATAGTTGATATGCGTTATAAAGGACAAATATCTATAAGAAGTAGAGAGCAATGGGAGGAAGATAGATGAATTTAAAAGGTAAGGTTGCTATAGGATTACTTTGTGGTATATTAGGGCTCATTATATCTATGCAATTTAATGTTGTGAGAAATACAACTGGTAGTGGTTTTTTATCTACACAAAAAGCCCAACAATTGGCTATGGAATTGAGGAACTTAAGGAATGAAAAGGAACGATTGAATGAAGAACTTACAAATTTAGAAAAACGTTTAAAGGAATATGAAATGTCTGAGGCCGATGAAAACTTAATTATTAAAAATCTCAAAAGAGATTTAGAGAAATATCAATTATTGGCAGGATACAAAGAAGGAGAAGGACCTGGGGTTGTGGTTACAATTGATGATCCTCCAAATGAGTATTTTATGGGGGGAGAAGGCAGCTTTATTATGTATAACTATGATCTTTTATTAGAGATAATTAATATGTTAAATGCTGCTGGAGCAGAAGCTATAGCGATTAATGATCAAAGATACATTGCCTCAACTGAAATATACTATTCCTCTGACAATCTTCTTGTTAACTCTGTGCCTGTAAGGCCTCCATTCGTTATTAAAGCTGTAGGGAATCCGGAAACATTAGAAGCAGCACTGAATATACGATATGGTGTGGTGTGGGGTATGAGACAATATTATAATTTACAAGTTAACATAAGAAAAGAAAATTCCGTAACGATGCCAAGATATAGTAGGGTTATTCAATACCAATATGCTAAGCCGATAGAGTCTCCTTAGAGAGATTGAGAAGAGGTGGAAGTTATGAAATCTTTATATGAAAAATTTGTTATTCTATTTATGTTTTTGATATTAGGCTTTACTATTGTATTGCAATTTAGAAATGATGTGGAGGACTATAGTTTTGTCAGTTTAAAAACAATGAGTGACTTAAATGGTGCCATCAATAAGGAAAGAGAAGAAATAGGGAATTTAAGGGGATTAATAGCTTCTCAGGAAAACAAACTTAAGGAATACCAACGGGCATTAGAAGAAGATGGCAGTATTAAAGAAGTACTAAGTAATGAAATCAACACAATGAAGCTAATAAGTGGCTTCATGGATGTAGAAGGACCTGGAATTATTATTAAATTAAGTGATAGCGAAAGAGAGCTTTATGAAGGAGAACGTCCAGATGATCTAGTTGTTCATGATGGAGATGTGTTGACCATCTTGAATGACCTAAAAGTAGCTGGGGCTGAGGTATTATCTAT
Organism: Natronincola ferrireducens; assembly: GCF_900100845.1. Classification (NCBI taxonomy): domain Bacteria; kingdom Bacillati; phylum Bacillota; class Clostridia; order Peptostreptococcales; family Natronincolaceae; genus Natronincola; species Natronincola ferrireducens. Next base: position 101,659 of record NZ_FNFP01000002.1, read on the forward strand.
TAACGGCCAGAGATTTTTAAACACTTCAGAAGTCAAGTGCACGGGGCCAACAATAACAATTAATAACTATAGCTATGGACAACCCTTCGTGATTAGAGCTATAGGTGATCCTCAAACATTAGATGCGGCTATAAAGGCACCAGATTCCTATGCTTTGGGTTTAACTGAAATCTATGGTTTGAATGTAGAGTCCTATACGAGTGATAAAGTAAGAATATCCAAATACCGAGGGGATATAGCTTTTAAATATATAAAACCAATGGAAGGGGAGTAAAAAATGTTATTTGCAATCATTGGTCTAATGTTGGGAGTTTTTTTAGGTTTATATTTACCCATCACTTATCCAGCCACCTATTCTCTATATATTTCTGTAGCGATTTTAGCAGCACTTGACTCTGTTTTTGGAGCCTTAAGAGCCAGTGTTGAAAATAAATTCAATACAAATATTTTTGTTTCTGGTTTTTTCGGCAATGCTATATTGGCTGGATTTTTAGCATATATAGGTGATCGCTTAGGGGTACCCCTATATTATGCAGCAATTTTTGCCTTTGGTGTAAGGTTGTTTCAAAACTTTGCTATTTTGCGGAGACATCTATTGGAAAAAATACAATCCCGATAAGTATATAAATTTTTGAAAAATTTATATACTTATTTATAAATGAAAAAAGGAAAAATAAAGTTTTTGTTGAATTTATAAATTATAAAGGGTTTCCGTATTAAGATAAGATAGAATGAGGTGCTATATTGACAAGCTATTCTGTCAATATAGCTAATCTATAGATTTTATATTAATTATAGCCCTACGACCTATGGATAAAGAAAGAAAATTATGGTAAAGTTGAAAAAATTACATTTATTAACGAAATAACAACTGTGATCAAAACAGGGTATTTACATAATTAAGGGGGTAATATTGTGTTAGAATTTGACGTAGATATGGATCAATTTGCTCAAATTAAAGTAATTGGCGTTGGAGGAGGAGGTAACAATGCTGTTAATCGCATGATAGAAACAGGACTTAAAGGTGTTGAATTTATCGCCATTAACACAGATAAACAAGCATTATTTACCTCGAAGGCTGAACATAAAATACAAATAGGCGAAAAATTGACAAGAGGATTAGGAGCAGGGGCCAATCCTGAAATTGGAAAGAAGGCTGCTGAAGAAAGTAGAGAAGATATTCATAAATTACTCCAAGGAGCTGACATGGTTTTTATTACTGCTGGCATGGGTGGAGGAACAGGTACAGGTGCTGCTCCTATTGTTGCCGAAGTAGCTAAGGAGTTAGGTATCTTAACTGTTGGTGTAGTAACAAAGCCCTTTACTTTTGAAGGCAAGAGAAGAATGCTCCATGCTGAACAGGGAAGTCAAGAGTTAAAGAATAGAGTAGATACTTTAGTAACAATTCCAAACGATAGATTGTTACAGGTAATAGAAAAAAAGACAACGATGTTAGATGCCTTTAGAATAGCAGATGATGTTTTAAAGCAGGGTGTCCAGGGGATATCGGATTTGATTGCTGTTCCTGGATTAGTAAACCTTGACTTTGCAGATGTTAAAACTATTATGAAGGAACAGGGCTTAGCCCATATGGGAATAGGAAGAGCTAGTGGAGAAAATCGAGCTGCAGAAGCAGCAAAGCAGGCTATACAAAGTCCGTTACTAGAGACCTCTATACAAGGAGCTAAAGGGGTATTATTAAACATTACTGGAGGATCTAGCTTAGGATTATTTGAAGTGAATGAAGCAGCAGAGCTGGTAACTCAAGCTGCTGATCAGGATGCTAATATTATTTTTGGTGCTGTTATTAACGAAGAGTTAAAGGATGAAATAAGAATTACAGTTATAGCAACAGGCTTTGAGCAAGGCCTAGTTAAAAATCCCGATAATCCAAACAGAAGCACTTTACAGGAAGCTACTAGTAATAAAGAAGTGGCAGCAGGGGAAAGTAAAGTAAAACAAGTAGATGAATTGGATATCCCTATCTTTTTAAGACGCAATAATAAATAAATAAAATTAAACTGTACAAATAGAAATAGACCTGTAATTTACAGGTCTATTTCTATTTGTACAGTTTTGAGAATTTCCCCCATTACATTTTTCTTTATAAACCTTAGAACAAACAACTTTTTCGACTTCACAAAATGACAAAAAAACTAATATATATTTTATATAATATACATAAATCACCTTGAGAGTGAATATTTGTATATTAACAGAGTTATGTCTCTTAGGAGGAAGTAGAATGGTAGTTTATGCAGAGTATGTTTTTTTAGAAAATTTCATTATGAACTTTATAATATTATCCCTTACATCTAAGTTTGGGAAATATCCAACAAAAAAAATAAAACTACTGATTGCTTCATCTATTAGTGCTTTGTATGCTTTTATAATTTTTTTTCCATCCTTACATTTTTTGTTTTCTATTATTATGAAAATAGCCTGTTCTATGATTATTATCGTTTTAGCATTTACTCCTTATAAATTCAAAGATTTTTTTAGATTGGTGGGGGTTTTTTATACAATCACCTTGATTTTTGGTGGGGCCGGATTTGCTATTTTTTACTTTACCAATTTTAATGGGATTATCAGTAATGGAATTTTTTATATTACCAATATTTCTATAAAAAATATTTTTATTGCCGGTGGAGTAGGTTATATTCTTATTAATTTTTGTTGGGGTTATATACAAAAACAGCTGTCTAAAGAAAAAATATTGATGAAAATAAAAATTGAAATTGATGGTATAATGACAGAACTTACTGGAATGGTGGACACAGGGAATTCTTTGGTAGATCCCATAAGTCAGTATCCAGTAATCATTGTAGAATACGATGCTATTGTGGATTTATTGCCTATAGAAATACAGAAAATATTTAATTGTGCTGGAACCCCAAATTTTACTCAAATAGCTGTATTGTTAAATAGCAGCAGTTGGACAACAAGACTTCGAATGATTCCCTATAATGCGTTAGGAACTGAAAATGGTATGCTCATAGGCTTCAAACCTGATTATGTTTCTATTCAGCAGAAAGAAAATATGAAAAATGTTAAAGATATAATTATTGCTGTCTACAACAGAAAATTATCCAAAGCAGGAGAGTACAGAGCACTGTTACATCCTGATTTAATAGAAACATATTAGAAAAGTTATTAAGGAAACCTAGGAGGTATACAAAATGAAACAATCTTTCATAAAATACAAGCTAATGTACCGATATTACTCTATTAAAATTTTAAAATATCTAAAATTATTTTCTGAAGAAACGATTTATTATATTGGTGGGAATGAGACTTTACCCCCTCCGTTGTCTAATGATGAAGAAAATTTTTTGATTGAAAAATTAAAGGATGATAAGAGTACGGTAAGAACTATTTTAATTGAAAGAAATTTAAGATTAGTAGTTTATATAGCTAGAAAATTTGAAAATACTGGTGTAGGGGTGGAGGATCTGATTTCCATTGGTACTATTGGTTTAATCAAGGCAGTTAATACCTTCAATCCAGAAAAAAATATTAAATTAGCAACCTATGCTTCAAGATGTATAGAAAATGAAATTTTAATGTATTTGAGAAGAAATAGCAAAGTAAGGATGGAGGTTTCCTTTGATGAACCCTTAAATATTGATTGGGATGGTAATGAATTGCTTTTATCAGATATATTAGGAACGGATAATGATATTATTTATCGATTTTTAGAAGAGGAAATAGATAAAGAACTGTTAAAAGTTGCATTAGATAAATTATCCAAAAGAGAAAAAAGAATTATGGAACTTCGTTTTGGTTTAAATAATGGAAAGGAAAAAACACAAAAAGAAGTTGCAGATATTTTAGGAATTTCACAATCTTATATTTCTAGACTAGAAAAAAGGATTGTATCTAGGTTGAAAAAAGAAATCAATCGTATGGTTTAGAAGGTATTTGTTAAAGCGACATTTGTCGCTTTTCTTTATGATGATGCAATTTTTAATTTATATAAATATTTTATATAAATTACATCTGCATAAAATTAGTTAATAAGTCAATAATCTTAATATTAAAGGGGTAATTCAAAGTGAAAGGACTGAGATTTTACAATGCATATCAATAAAGTAGAAATTTGCGGAGTAAACACATCAGAATTACCAGTGCTGACCAACGATAAAATGTATCAGCTGTTTAGTCGTATTAAACAGGGGGATTATGCCGCAAGAGAAGAATTTATAAGAGGTAATTTAAGGTTGGTATTAAGTGTTATACAAAGGTTTAACAATAGAGGAGAACATGTGGATGATCTGTTCCAAGTAGGTTGTATTGGCTTAATTAAAGCCATCGATAATTTTGATTTAAGCCACAATGTAAAATTCTCTACCTATGCTGTTCCGATGATTATTGGGGAAATAAGAAGGTATTTACGAGATAATAATTCTATTCGTGTTAGTAGATCCTTGAGGGATACTGCTTACAAAGCATTACAAATAAGAGATCAACTAATTAATAAAAACTCAAAGGAACCAGTTATTTCTGAGATTGCACAACACTTAAACCTACCTAGAGAAGATGTAGTTTTTGCTTTAGATGCTATTCAAGATCCTGTTTCTTTATTTGAACCTATTTATCATGATAGTGGCGATGCTATCTATGTTATGGATCAAGTCAGTGATGAAAAAAGTGAAGACGAAACATGGATTGACGGAATAGCCATAAGAGAAGCTATGCAAAGGTTAAATGAAAGGGAAAAGCTTATTTTAAACTTAAGATTTTTTGAAGGAAGAACCCAGATGGAGGTAGCAGAAGAAATTGGTATTTCACAGGCTCAAGTTTCTAGACTAGAAAAAACAGCAGTAAAACATATGCGAAAATATATTTAAAATCACCCCCAGGGGTGATTTTATTTTTTTTAGTCATAAAATAGGAGGCAAGTCTATAAATATGTTGTATAGTACTTAAGATTATAAAATTTGGAGGGGAGAATATGATTAGAGCATCTGATTTAACGGAAAAGGAAGTTATTAATATAACTGATGGAAGAAGGATAGGGTTAATTACTGATATAGATGTAAATTTAGAAAAAGGAAAAATAAATGCTATTATTGTACCAGATAATGAAAAAGTTTTTGGATTGTTTGGTAAAGAACTGGAAAATGAGATTACTTGGGCTGAGATTAAGAAGATCGGCATAGATGTTATTTTAGTAGAAGTAAAAGGGAACATAGAGCCCCATATAGGGTCTTATATGAAAGAGAATGATATAGATAACGATAATACATCTAAATATAATGGCTTTGAAAAAAATAATAAAAAGTAAAAATAGCTATATTGTAAAAATAAAAACAAAATTAATTAGACATATTATCACCCATCGATTATAATAAAATATAATAAAACCATGGAATGATAATATGGGGGTGAACAAAGGATGAATTGTCCCTTTTGTGGTCATCATGAATCAAAAGTAGTGGATTCAAGGCCGACTGACGAAGGTCAATCGATTCGTAGAAGAAGAGAGTGTATTGACTGTGGTCGTAGATTTACTACCTATGAAAAGGTTGAAGAACTACCTTTGATTGTTATTAAGAAAAGTAGAAACAGAGAGGCTTTTAATCGTAATAAGTTATTAAATGGTATTATTAAGTCTTGTGAGAAAAGACCAGTAGCTCTACAGGATATAGAAAAAATTGTAGATGAGATTGAAAAATATCTTTATAATTCTATGGAGAAGGAAATAAAGACAGAGTTTATTGGGGAATTAGTTATGGACCAGCTTAAAAAGTTAGATGAAGTTGCCTATGTTCGATTTGCATCTGTATATAGGGAATTTAAGGATATTAATACCTTCATGGGGGAATTGAGAAAACTATTAAAAGAAAAAACCCGGGAGTTTTAGTAAAAAGAGGAGGTTAAATTTAACTTCCTTTTTTCTTTAGAAAAAAATCCTTTATCTTTTACAACAAATCAATAACTATAGGGAATAACTATTAGATAAAACGGGACTTAATTCATAAGTAGACAGCTAAAAGTTTGTTTTTTAACCTTCGTGTTAGGTACTTAGTCTATTTATTTATAAGCAACGGCAGTCTTAGCAATAGACCTAAGGATAAATTTTATAAATTCAATTGAGGGAGTGAGAATACTGGGCTTTAAAATTATTGAAGAAAAAGGTACAAAAGTTGTAATCATGGAAGAATTTGAAAAAACAAATATAGTTAAACATGGCTTTAGCACAAGGTTAGGTGGAGTAAGTAAAGGGGCGTATACTACATTAAACTTAGGATTAAAGACTAAAGATAACAAAGAAGATGTTATAAAAAATATAAATTTTTTTTGCAAAACAATAAACACAAGTTTTTGCAACCTAGTTTTGGCAGATCAAGTACATGGTGACAGCATAAAAATTGTAACACAGGAGGATAGGGGGAAGGGTATTCATTATAAAAGAGATTATGAAGGGATAGATGGACTTATTACCAATCAACGAGGTTTAGCACTTATGACCTTTCATGCTGATTGTGTACCCTTGCTATTTTTAGACCCTGTGATGAAGGTAGTGGCTGCTTCCCATGCTGGCTGGAAGGGTACGATGATGAAGATAGGACAAAAAACCGTTGCTAAGATGATAAAAGAGTTTGGTTCTAATCCTCAAGATATTTTGGTGGGCATAGGACCCTCCATCGGTCAGTGCTGCTATGAAGTATCGGAGGATGTAATTAAAAAGTTTAACACAAATTTTACACAACCCTGTAACTTTGCTATTGCAACTACTGGGGAGAAATACTTGTTAAACCTGTGGGAGGCCAATAGACTCCAATTGGAGGAAATAGGGGTATTACATAGAAATATAATAGTGAGTAATATGTGTACTGCTTGTGGGGAGGATTTATTTTACTCCCATCGCAGGGATAAGGGACTTACCGGCAGGATGGCTTCTATTATTCAGTTAATATAAAATGAGACTTAATTCAGAGGGAGTTTTTACCCCTCTGAATTGTAGCCAAATTTACTTCGAGGATGTAGTGCTTGATCTGCCGCTTGCAGAAGCCGGCGTCTTAGCAATACACGGAAGGATAAATTAGGAGGGAGATGCATGAGTAGAAGGACTATATTGGTGGTTGATGATGAAGAACATATCCTAGAGTTAATTAAGTTTAATTTAGAGAAAAATGGCTTTGAAGTGTTGACCAGTGACAATGGAGAACAAGCACTGGAGTTGCTTCAAAATAATGTTGTTGATTTAGTGATCTTAGATTTAATGCTTCCTGGAATAGATGGATTGGAAGTTTGCAAAGGAATTAGGCAGATAGATAATTTTAAGAAGCTGCCAATTATTATGGTTACAGCTAAGGGAGAAGAAACCGATAGGATTTTAGGTCTTGAGTTGGGTGCAGATGATTATGTTACAAAGCCCTTTAGTGTCAGGGAATTAGTGGCTAGAGCAAAGGCTGTTTTGCGTAGAGCAGAGGATACAATAAAGGATAATATAAAAACTTTAAAGTTGAAAGATATTGTTATTGACCTAGAAAAACACGAAGTAACAGTAAATGGACAACTGGTGGTACTTACCTTGAAGGAATTTGAATTACTAAAGATTTTAATGAAAAACAAAGGAAGGGTTATGTCTAGAAATGTGTTACTAGATGAAGTATGGGGATATGATTATTTTGGCGAAACGAGAACTGTAGATGTTCACATAAGACATTTAAGAAGAAAAATAGGCGATGATGAAACCGGAAAATACATAGAAACCATAAGAGGTGTAGGCTATAAAATGAAGTAGGTGAGGAAATGCAAAAAAAAATATTTGTTATTTTTTTCGTAATTTTATTAGTAGGAATATTACTAACAGGTTTTTTATCTTTAAGCCTTATACGTTCCAGCTATATTCAGCAATTGGAACAAAAATTAATTTCAAATGGTAGATTAATTGAAGAGTTTATAATAGCAAATGATCTTCAGTTGCTTTCCCAACAATTCCAACAGAAGATGGAGGATTTAGGAGATCAAATAGATGCTAGAATAACTATTGTTGATAGTAAAGGTATGGTTTTGGTTGAAACCTTTAAACATGAAGGATATATTGAGAATCATAGAGATAGGCCAGAAATTCAACGGGCTTATGATGGAGAAATTGGTAAAACTATACGTTATAGTAGCACTGTAGATTTAGATATGCTTTATGTAGCATTGCCAGTACAATTGGAAAAAGAGATAATCGTTGTAAGGTTAGCTGTAAATTTATTAGAAATTAAAAAAATTAATCAAACACTGTTCTATTATATAGCTATGTCTATAGCTTGCGGTCTTATAATTTCTACTTTAATAGGTTATCGATTTATTGATAAAATCATGGATCCTATTAAAGAAATAACAGAGGCATCCAAAAAAATGGCTTTAGGACGGTTAGGAGTTCGAACCCATGTTACTTCTAAGGATGAAATAGGAGAATTGGCAAATCATTTTAATCATATGGCTGATAGATTAGAGGAAACAATAGAAAAGCTATCGGATAGCAACACAAAGTTTAAAGGACTACTAACTAGTATTATTAATCCTATTGTTGCTATAGATAACAAGAAAAATATTTTATTACTAAATGCTGCTGCTGAAAAGTTATTTAATATAAAGGCGAAGGATGCTATAGGAAAGCATATTTTAGAGGTTGTTAGAAATAATCAACTGGATGAAGAAATTGAGAGGGTCTTTAATAACAATATAGAAACTCAAATAGAAATTAACATGAAAGATCCCATCGATAAAATATTAAAAGTCTACACAAATCTAATTAAGTTAGAAAATGACCCTACTAAAATGATTGGTCTCGTTGCTTTAATGGAGGATGTAACAGAAATAAGGAAGTTAGAAAAAATCCGTTCTGATTTTGTAGCTAATGTTTCTCATGAGTTAAAAACACCATTAACGTCTATAAGTGGTTTTGTAGAAACCCTAAAATCAGGAGCCATAGAGGATGAAGACACCAAAAACCGATTTTTAGATATTATTGATATAGAAACCCAAAGACTGGCGAGATTAATAGATGATATTTTAACCCTTTCAGAGATAGAAAGTTCTCAGCACAAAATGTTAAATCAACAAATACTTTCTAGTGAGGTATTAAAAGAAGTAGAAGAAATGATGGAACCAATTGCCAGTAATAAGGAAATACAGTTAACCTTTACAATAGATACAAATCTGCCAATGATTTATGGTAACAGAGATTGGTTTAAACAAATGTTCATTAACTTGATCGATAATGCTATTAAATATACCCTTAGTGGGGGAAAGGTTCAATTGACAGCCTATAAAAAATACAATAATATCATAATATCTGTGAAGGATACAGGAATAGGTATTCCTAAAAAGGATATACCGAGACTATTTGAGCGATTTTATCGTGTAGATAAAGCAAGGAGCAGAAAGGTTGGAGGAACTGGTTTAGGGCTGGCCATCGTAAAACATATTGTACTATCTTTAAAGGGTAAAATAAGAGTAAATAGTGAGCAAGGAAAAGGCACTGAGTTTACCGTGATTATACCAATTGAAGGTTGAGATATTCTTAATTGAATATCTCTTTTTTAATTTTGAAAATTATCCTTAACTTGGATACTTAGTAAACTTATTCTAAAGCTTTAGATAGATTAGGTTTTTGAATAGTTTCATAAAGTGAAGGGAAATATAAAAACAAGTCAGGATAATACTAACTTTAAAATAAGGAGGAAAATTTATGTCAATAGGACTGATTCTATTAATTATAGTGTCGATATTGATTTTTGCAGGTGTAGCAGAAAGGGTATTGGATCGATTAAGGTTGAGTGATAAAGCAGCCATAGCTATTATTATTGCAATTGTTGTTTCAACCATATTTATTCCTAATATCAATATCACACAAAATGTATCGATTAACATAGGAGGATTCGTAATTCCCGTAGCATTGGCCATATACCTATTCATTAAGGCTGATACAGGGAAAGAAAGATGGAGAGCTGTTATAGCAGCAGTAGTGGCAGGGGCTGCTATCTATGGAACTCAAAGGTATATTTTGCCAGCAGAACCTGAGGCTCAAAATATAGATCCTAATTATGTATATGCTATATTAGCTGCCATTATAGCTTATGTTTTAGGCCGTTCTAGAAGAGGAGCCTTTATTGCTGGAGTAATGGGTGTTGTTATCAGTGATGTAATACAAATGGTATTAAATAGTATTAATAATATACCAGCTCCTACTAGGTTTGGGGGAGCAGGTGGTGTAGATACTACTGTAATAGCAGGTGTAGTGGCGGTCTTATTAGCTGAGATCGTAGGTGAAGCTAGAGAACGGTTACAGGGAGGAACAGCTAAAAAGGACTTGCATTTTGAAAAGGGTCATTTTGTTAGCACATTAGGCAAAGACGAAAAAAATTCCCATGACAAAAACACAAAAGATGAGAGAGGTGATAAGGATGAAAAATAAAACTACTTTATTACTTATACTGTTAGCAGTTTTACTAGCTACACCAACAATCTATGCTGATGATTGGTACAGTGAATATGGTAATTATTATAGAGTGTACAATGTAGAAAACAATCAATTGTTATTTACAACTGCCAGAGAGGTTTCAAGAGGTGATCAATATTTAAGTAGTGATAATAAGATGTATCGTGTAGTTAGAGTAAATGGAAGAAATCATTTGGCCTATGCAGAATTTATGGAGGATGTCCAACTACCCAAAATCAATCAGCAGGCATTACAGGAAATTCAACTTGCCTTACAAGAAGGAGGATTAGATACTTTTCTTTTAGCCCAAGAGAATGGAGAAGAGGAAGGAAATATAGAAAGAAGAGTAGGCTTATATACCACCCATAGTGCAGAAGCTTATGTACCCACAGATGGCTCAGAGAGTATTGAAGAAGGTGGAGGAATCAAAAAAGTAGCAGAACAATTAAAGAATAGCTTTGAAGCCAATGGTGTAGAGGCAATTTTTGATAATACAAATCACATACCCCATGATGCAGGAGCTTATAAGCGTTCAAGAAGAACAGCAACCCAATTAATGAGGGATCATGGTGTCGGCGCCCTTATTGATGTCCATAGAGATGCTGTTCCTGTAGAACAGTATGCTACAGAAATAGAAGGTGAAGAAGCTTCTTTAGTGAGATTAGTTGTAGGAAGGCGGAATCAAAACTTTGCAGCAAATGAAGAATTAGCAGTACAGGTTAAAGCAGTAGCTGATGAGATGAGACCTGGCCTTATCAAGGATATATTCTATGCAAAGGGTGACTATAACCAAGATCTAACCCCTAGGGCTATGTTAGTTGAGATGGGGACCTACCAGCAACCTAGGCAACTTCCTGAGAGATCAGCTGGGTATTTAGCAGAGGTAGTGACAACTGCTTTATTTGGGGGGGTTGTTGAAGATACAGAGGCTACTGAGAAAGGTGCTGCTCCTCGAGAGACGCCAGGAGCCCAAGCAAGTAATCGAGGTGGAGGAATCGGAACAATAGGCCTTATCGCTGTTGTGGCCATAGGTGGATTTGCATTTTTATTCTTAAGTAGTGGGGGGAAAGAATGGAAGTCAAAACTATCTAATTTTAAACAAGAATTTGCTAACTTCCTAGGGAGAAGAAAAAGAAAATAGGTGGGTGCTTTGAATTGGATAAACATTTTATTACAATTGCCATATCAATAATTATGGGTGTTATAGCTAGAACCTATATGATGAAAATAGATTATAGGCAGTACCCCACCTACCCTCAGGCCTATTTATCTCATTTTACTTTAGGGGTAATAGCAGCAGGACTAGGTGCAGTGGTTATTCCGGCAATTACTGAAAAAGAGTACGTTGCAATTACGTTTCTAGCTATAGCAGCTCAGCATTTTAGAGATGTAAGAAGTATGGAAAGAGAAAGTTTGGATAATATTGAACCTACAGAACTTGTTCCAAAGGGAACTGCATACATAGAAGATATTGCTAAAACCTTTGAAGCAAGGAACTATATGGCGATTATAACAGCAACAGCAACAGGAACAGCCATGTATTTAGGAAATTTATTAGAATTTTCCATTTTAATGAGGGTTATACTGGGAGTTATTGTTGGCGCTATTGTGATTATATTACTAAATAGAATGCTTCAAACACGACTTGTTGAGGATATTGCAGATGTAAAGGAAGCAAAGATAACCTTTGAAGGACCTATTCTAACAATAGCTGGTGTAGGTGTAATGAATATAGGGTTAAAGGAGTCTAGAGAAATCTTTTTAAAAAGTGGTATAGCGGTTGAAATTATTCCAAGGGATAAAAATGCAACAGCAGTTTTATCGAATGCCGGCCAGAGACAAGCTATACAACATAATGCTGCTATTCAACTAGGAATACGAAAAGATATGGATGAACCTGATTTTACCCCTATAGCAAGACGGAACCCTAACAACGGCAATATCGTAATGGCTATCGTAGCTATGGAACCTAATATAGAGTGCTTAATTGAAGCTGTAAACAGAACCCCTGTACTAGAGTCATCAAAACGAAAGCCGCTGGATTCATATGTAGGTAAAAAAGTGAATTACAAATAAATTTTTTAAAAGCTACTGAACAACGGGAGGCTATATTTATGGAAATTGGTATTAAAGAGTTTATTATAGCAATTGTTACAATGAATAAAGAAATGGTAAATAGTTCTGGTGCACCTATATTTTATGCTAGTGATGAAGAACAGCTAGAGAGGTTATCTCTATTAATAGCAAAAACTACAAGAGGTATGGTCCATGATCTAGAGGGAGGAACATATATCATTGTAAAACATTAGGTGATGCATATGAAAATAATTTATACTTATAAAAAGGATGTTTATGCAGCCTATAGAGCTGCATATCTTCATTTAAGGTTAAACCCTAGTTTAATACCTAAACCTATTAATAAACTGAAGGATATGAATAAAGAAGTAAAACTCTATTATGCAGGTTTAGATGAGGAATTAAATGAAGTCTATATAGCTAATGGTGGAAGAAATATTACTATTTTTAATAATGTTATTAAGGGGGTAGGAAATATTTATCAAGAGGAGATAAAAATTATTAATTTTGATTAATTTTGATAAAAGGACTGATAATATTTGTATGAATATAATATATAGTTGCTTTGGAGGTGCCCATTCTTCTATTGTGACAGCAGCTATCCACATGGGATACTTACCTATAGATAGACTACCATCACAAAGGGAAATATTAGGAGTTCCCTTTTATGATAAAGCCCAAAATGAAGAAATAGGAATTCCTCTTCATATGGGAGTAGACGAGAAAAACAATGTTATCTATATAATGGGGCTAGGACACAACCGAGATTATTACACTAAAATGACTTATGAGTTTTATAATGAAATAATGCCCTCATCTAAAAAAAATCTTCTAATTATCAACGTTACTTCTTTGCTCAATAATTCTACTAGACTTGGGGGCTTTATGTCTAGACGTTTAAATTTAATAAATATAGGAAGACCTTTAACTGTCCATGGTATTCTGAAAAATTACAACTATTTCACAAAATTAGTGAAGGAGGTAAAGGGAAAGATTTAGCAAAAGGTTCTTGACCATCTTTGAAACAAAATGATAATATTATTTGATGGTAAAAAAAGTTTTTTATGATATAATATTAGCATCAGGTACTAAAATAATAAAAGTAGGTGTTGTTTTGAAGGAATCAACGGAAAAAAATATCATTAGTAAGGTTTATCCTGATAGCATAGCTGAAGAGGTAGGAATAGAGGTAGGGGATATTTTATTAACTATTAATGGAGAACCAATAGAGGATATCATTGAATATAAGTTTTATTTAGGGGATGAATACTTAGAAGTAGAGATCGAAAAGCCTGATGGTGAGCAGTGGATAATTGAAATTGATAAGGATTATGATGAGGATTTAGGAATGGAGTTTGAAAATCCTATTATTGATCAAGCTAGAAGCTGTAAAAACAAATGTATGTTTTGCTTTATTGATCAATTACCTAAGAATATGAGAAAAAGCTTATATTTTAAGGACGATGATTCGAGGTTATCCTTTTTACATGGCAATTATATTACTTTAACCAATATGAAGGATGAAGACATTGATAAAATTATACAATACAGAATTAGTCCTATTAATATATCTGTCCATACTACCAATGGTGAATTAAGGAAAAAAATGTTAAACAATCCAAAGGCAGGAAACATCCTAGATACATTGAAAAAATTAGCTAAAAATAATATTGAGATGAACTGTCAAATTGTATTATGCCATTGTATCAATGATGGAAAGGAATTAGATAAAACCATAAAGGACTTAGGGAATTTGAGTGATGCTGTTAATAGTGTTGCAGTGGTACCGGTGGGATTAACAAGATATAGAGAAAAACTTTATCATCTAGAGCCATTTAACGAGGAAACATCAAAGAATACTATTGAGCAAGTAGAAAAATGGCAGAAGTTATTTTATAAAACATTAAAAAGGAAATTCGTCTATTTATCCGATGAGTTTTATCTATTGGCAGACAGGGCTTTTCCAGCCTATCAGGATTATGATGGCTTCCCTCAGTTGGAAAATGGTGTAGGAATGGTAGTGAAGTTCAAGGAAGAATTTTATAGCCACTTAGATGGATTAGAAAATCTTAGATTTGAAGGACCCCGAAAAGTAACGATATTAACTGGAACATTAGTATATAAAGAGATACAACAGATGTGCGATGACCTAATGGACAAAGTGAATAACCTTATGATACAGGTAATACCAATTAAAAATGAATACTTTGGTGGACAGGTGTCAGTAACAGGATTAATAACAGCTACAGATATATTAAAAACTTTAAAGGGAAAAGATTTAGGGGAAAATATATATATTCCAGAGTCTATGCTGAAGTCAGGGGAAGAAGTATTTTTAGATGATATGACTGTAGAAGATATAGAAAAACAATTAAATACTAAAATACACATATGTCAAGTAAAGGGTAGTGACTTGATTGATAGAATTTTAAATAAAAAATTATAGAAAAGTAAGAGGTGAAGGGTATGGCAAAGCCTATTGTAGCAGTGGTGGGAAGACCAAATGTTGGAAAATCAACACTTTTTAATAAAATTGCTGGAAAGAGGATAGCAATCGTAGAGGATGAACCAGGAGTTACAAGAGATAGAATTTATACTGAAGTAGAATGGTTAAATTATAAGTTTACCTTAATTGATACGGGTGGAATTGAGCCCGAATCGGAGGAAATTATACCAGCTCAAATGAGAAGGCAAGCAGAGTTAGCTATTGAAACTGCTAATGTCATTGTTTTTATGGCGGATGGGAAACAAGGGCTTACTGCTTCCGACAGAGAAATTGCTGATATGCTTAGAAAGTCAAAAAAACCTGTCATATTGGTTTTAAATAAAGTAGATACAAAGGAGCAATCTCCCCACTATTATGATTTTTATGAAATAGGTTTGGGAGATCCTATTGAAGTATCCTCCGCATTGGGCTTAGGTATCGGGGATTTACTAGACGAAATTGCAAAAAACTTTCCCGATGGAGCAGGAGAGGATTATGACGAAGAGGTTATGAAAGTAGCCATCATAGGGAAACCTAACGTTGGAAAATCATCTATTATCAATAAAATATTAGGAGAGAATAGGGTTATTGTTAGTGATATTGCTGGAACCACCAGAGATGCTATCGATACTCCCTTTACTGATGGAGAAGATCAATATGTTTTTATTGATACAGCAGGTATAAGAAGGAAAAGTAAGATAAAAGAGTATGTAGAACGATACAGTGTCATAAGATCACTGGCAGCTGTTGAAAGGGCTGATGTGTGTCTATTAGTAATTGATGCTAAAGAAGGGATTACAGAACAGGATAAAAGAATTGCTGGTTTTAGTCATGAAAATGGTAAAGGTCTAATAATTGTTATTAATAAGTGGGATTTAATTGAAAAGGAAACCAATACCATGAATCAATTTACAAAGGATATTCGTCAAGAACTATCTTTTTGTGAATATGCACCTATTCTATTTGTGTCAGCTGTAACAGGGCAGAGATTAATGAAAATATTAGATAAAATTAAATTTGTAGCAAATCAAAATGCCATGAGGATTCCTACAGGAACATTAAATGAGGTAATAGGAGAAGCTGTATTATTAAATCAACCGCCGTCTGATAAGGGCAAACGACTTAAAATATTTTATGGTACTCAAGCATCTGTTAAACCTCCTACCTTTGTGTTATTTATTAATGACAAGGAATTGATGCACTTTTCTTATCAAAGATATATTGAAAATAGAATCCGTGAAAATTTTGGATTTGAAGGAACACCTATAAGATTTATTCATAAGGAAAAAGCAGGAGGTGACAAATAGGTGCAACTTCTCGTTATACTGGTGGCGTATCTACTAGGAAATTTTTCAGCATCCTATATTATAGGTAAACTAACAGCAAATATCGATATTAGAAATTATGGTAGTGGTAATGCTGGTACAACCAATGTTATGCGAACTTTAGGCTATAAAGCAGCGGTGATTACCTTAATTATTGATTGCTTAAAAGGTGTATTAGCTGTTTATATAGCCAGACGGTTAGGAACAGAAAATCTAGCGTTGGTTGCTGGTGTTGCAGTAGTATTAGGTCATAACTGGCCCATATTATTAGGTTTTAAAGGTGGCAAGGGAATCGCAACAACAATAGGGGTAGGATTAGCTATTCATACATCAGCCGCGTTAATATGTATTGTCATTGGAATTATTATTCTTATTTTATTTAAATATGTTTCATTAGCAGCTATTATTGCTATTACCCTACTACCTATCATTTTAGCATTTGAAGGCCGTAACTATTTTTTGTTTGGTTTGATTTTATGTGCTTTAGCAATATATAGACATAGAGAAAATATTCAACGCCTACGGAATGGCACTGAAAGAAAAATCACCGAAAAACTAAAGGTAAAATAAAGGGGAGTTAGATATGAACTGTTATTCAATAGCTGTTTTAGGTGCTGGGAGTTGGGGGACGGCTTTAAGTCTAGTTCTTAACAGTAATAACCACTCAGTAAACCTATGGATGAGAAATAAGCAACAATATACCAATATTAGTGCAACAGGAGAAAATACCAAGTATTTGCCCCAGATCAAGATACCTTCTACTATAAACCTTTTTACAGATTATATAAAAGCCATTGAAAATACCGATATTATTTTATTAACTGTACCTACACAAAAAGTCAGGGAGGTTATTCAAAGCATTAAACCCTTTATAAAGCCCCATCAAATTATAGTTAATGCAGCTAAAGGAATAGAACAAAAGAGTCAATTAAGAATATCTCAGGTTATCCAAGAGGAGTTACCCAATCAACCCTATGCGGTTCTTTCAGGTCCCTCCCATGCTGAAGAAGCAGCTAGAAATATGCCTACAACAGTTGTAGTGGCTTCTGAAAAGAAAAGCACTGCAGAACTTGTACAGGAGGTATTTATGACTGCCCAATTTAGGGTATATACAAACCCTGATGTAGCAGGAGTGGAACTAGGAGGAGCACTTAAAAATGTTATTGCTTTTGGTGCTGGAATAGCTGATGGACTGGGTTTTGGTGATAATGCTAGAGCAGCCCTTATGACAAGGGGAATTCGTGAAATTGCACGATTAGGCAATGCTATGGGAGCTAATATCTCCACCTTTGCTGGACTTTCAGGTATTGGAGATTTAATCGTTACCTGTACCAGTATGCATAGCAGAAATCGTCGAGCTGGTATTTTGATTGGAAAGGGCAAAAATATGGAACAAACTTTACAAGAAATAGGTATGGTGGTGGAGGGTATTACCACCACCAATGTAGCTTATGAATTGGCTATTAAATACGGTATAGACATGCCCATAACAGAAGAAATATACAAGGTCTTATATGAAGGTAGAAATCCACGAGATGCTGTTGCTAATCTTATGACAAGAAGTCGTAAACATGAAATGGAAGAAATCGTTGATACTACTAATATTGATTGGTAATACTCATATAATTTATTAAAAAGAATCCCTAAAGGGGTTCTTTTTTTATGATAAACTTAAAAAAGTAGCATAAATTTCCATATAGAAAAATATAAAGTAGTAAATGGACTGAGCTGTCATAATTTTGAGGAGAAATCATATATTTATAGTGTTATAAAATATGGATACATAGTATTTATCTATATAATAAGGAGGGATAGAATGGAAAAATATAGTATATACAGGGATATAGCACAACGTACCCAAGGTGATATTTATATAGGTGTTGTAGGACCTGTTAGAACAGGTAAATCTACCTTGATTAAACGAGTGATGGATTTATTGGTTTTACCTAATATAGAAAACACCTATAAAAAGGAAAGAGCACAGGATGAGCTTCCACAAAGTGGTTCAGGAAAAACCATTACTACTACAGAACCTAAGTTTGTTCCTAATGAGGCTGTAGAACTGGTACTAAAAGAAAACGCATCCTTTAAGTTAAGAATGATTGATTGTGTTGGCTATTTAGTAAAAGGGGCTTTAGGACATCAAGAGGAAGGACAGCCAAGAATGGTAAATACTCCATGGTTTGAAAAACAAATACCATTTGAAGAAGCAGCAGAAATTGGTACAAGAAAAGTTATTCAAGAGCATTCTACCATAGGATTAGTTGTAACTACTGATGGCTCCATTACAGATATCGAGAGGGAAAGCTATATTGAAGCAGAAGAAAGGGTTATTAATGAGTTAAAAGAAATTGACAAACCCTTTGCAATTGTTTTGAATAGTAAATATCCACATTCGGAAGAGGCTGAAGCTTTAAGAGATAGCCTAGAAGAAAAGTACGGTGTTTCTGTAGTAGCTAAGGATTGTGCTAAAATGGATATTGACGATATCCATGAAATTTTAGAAAATGTCTTATTTGAGTTTCCTATTACAGAAATTAATTTTAATCTACCAGGCTGGTTAGAAAGCATTGAATCTACCCATTGGTTAAAGTCTACAATCATGAAGGGAATCAAAGGCATTGCTGGAGAAACAAGAAGACTTAAAAATATTGAAGGGATGTTGTCAGGATTAAAGGAAATTGAGAATATCAAGAAAGTAGCCCTTGAAAATATTAAGATGGGAGAGGGTAGTGCTTTAATAGAGTTAGCTACAGATGAGGGTTTGTTCTATAAAGTTATGGAAGAGAAGACGGGGTATAATATTGAAGGAGATCATCAGTTAATAGGATTAATTACTGAACTAGCCAGAGCAAAGAAGGAATACGATAGAGTAGAGAAGGCTTTGATGGATGTAAAAGAAATAGGATATGGTTTAGTCCCCCCAGCTTTAGAAGAACTAGCTCTTGAACAGCCGGAAATATTTAGACATGGCAATCAATTTGGTGTAAAACTAAGGGCTAATGCGCCATCTCTACACTTTATTAGAGCAGATATTGCAACAGAAGTATCACCTGTGGTTGGTACAGAAAAACAAAGTGAAGAATTAGTTAAATATCTATTAGAAGAGTTTGAACAAAATCCAGAAAAACTATGGGAAACCAATATGTTTGGTAAATCTCTTCATGATTTGGTTAAAGAGCAATTACAAAATAAGATCAATACAATGCCAGATGACACAAGAATTAAACTGCAAAAAACATTACAAAAAATTATCAATGAAGGTAACGGCGGTTTTATTGCTATTATCTTATAAGGATTTTTTTCTAAATGTTAGGACGAAAACGTCATAAAATAGGGGTATAGATGTATACCCCTAAAATTTTATGGCAAAAATACTTGACAATAACATAAAATCGACATACAATGTAATATGTAGTTTAATTAAATAACTGGCTGTGGCGCAGTTTGGTAGCGCGCCAGACTGGGGGTCTGGAGGTCGCAGGTTCAAGTCCTGTCAGCCAGACCAGTTCAAACCTGTATTTTCAATGAATGCAGGTTTTTTTACTTTTTGCAGAAAAAAACAATTAGATAGTTGGTCAATGTTATTAATAAAGGATCAACACTGAAAGAAGAAAGCTTAGCTCAAGTAGTAGATAGATTGAGAAGTTTAGTGGGATAAGCTAAAAGTCAGGGAGGATTAATTTTTCATTGAAAAAACTACTAGCAAGATTTGAAAATTAATTGTTAAAAAATATCGTTTTTTAAGAGGGTTTTGTTTTTCAAAAGGAAATAGAGAGGAGATGTAGAAATATATACATATATGTAAAATTCCATAATTCTAAATTCTAGTATCCTAGAACAAAGGGGAGCTCTATATAGAAAATGTAATCATTTTGTAATCAAAAATGTATCATTAAATTTTAGGATAGTTAATATTGTAATAGGAAGTCTATTTCATAAAAAATATAAATTGAGTCCTATGGAAAATCATTAGAAATAGAGGGCATGTAATATATTGATGTAAGCATATAAAAGCAAATATAAAATAGATGGAAAGAAGGACTGAAACATGTTTAAAGTATTTGATATATGCTTTAAAACTGGAGCACTATTTGCTGTCGTCTCCTTTGCTCTAGGTCAGATATTTAACTTTATGGGGGCAGGAGGAGATATAGATGTAGACGTGGATTTAGATGTGGATCTGGATTTTGATTCGGATACTGATTCTCACGGGAGTGGAAATACGGTTACTCCCTTAAAACCCGTAGTTATCACTGCATTTATTACTGTATTTGGAGGAGTAGGACTCATTAGCTTAAATAGAGGGATAGAATCTTTTTTAGCAACAATTATTGCTTCAGCATCTGGTTTAATTGTATCCACCTTACTTTATAAACTCGTAATCGTTCCCTTGCATAAGGCTCAAAACACCAGTGCTATTTCACAAAAAGAGCTCATTGGTCATCGAGCCAAAGTAAAATTAGAGATTAAAGCTAATGTCTTCGGAAGTATTGTATATAGTAAAGGGGGAAACACCTACTCTGCCCCTGCAAAATCAAGGGAGGGTGTGGATATTAAAAGGGGAGAAGAAGTAATCATTATTGCAATAGAAAAAGGTGTTTACTATGTAGAAAAAATATAAACTAGGGCAGTAGCTGCTGTTCAAAGATCTGCAACTAAATATATAATTATTTTTTAAAAATAATTCAACCAGTAGAGGAGGGAAAATTTTACTAAGTATACTTAAAAAAGTCAAAGGGAGGAATTTTTATGCTTATACCAATTATTATAGTTGGAGTTATTGTTTTACTTATTCTAGGTATTTTATTGATGTGGAAAAGAGTATCTCAGGACAAGGCATTGGTGATTACAGGACTTAAAAAACGTGTAATCTCTGGGGGTGGGGGATTTGTTGTTCCGCTATTAGAGAGAACCGACAAGATCTCCTTAGAAAACATGAAGATCGAAGTGAGAACAGATGGTGCTTTAACAGAACAAGGAGTAGATATTAAGGCTGATGGCGTGGCTGTTTTAAAGGTTAAATCTGATAAAGAATCTATCTTATCTGCAGTAGAGCAGTTTAATACAGGCCATGAAGCTAGAACAATAGAAGTAATAAAGGATACAGCAAAGGACGTATTAGAAGGCAAGCTTCGTGAGATTATTTCTAAAATGTCCGTAGAAGAAATCTATAAGGATAGAGAAAAATTTGCATCTCAAGTTCAAGAGGTAGCAGCTCTAGACTTAGCAGATATGGGGCTAGAAATCAAAGCCTTTACGATTCGTGATATTAAGGATGATAATGGTTATTTAATCGCCCTTGGAAAAAAGAGAATTGCAGAAGTAAAAAGAGACGCTGAAATTGCTGAAGCTGAATCCAAGAAAGAAACAAAGATTAAAACAGCTGAAGCCAATAAACAAGGGGAGCAAGCAAGGCTAATTTCTGAAACGCAAATTGCTGAAGCATCTAAGGAAAAGGAATTAAAGGTTCAAGCCTATAGAAAAGATCAGGAAACCGAAAAAGCCAAGGCTGACTTAGCCTATGAAATCGAAGCAAGTAAGGTTCAACAGGAAGTTGAAAAGGAAAAAATGCAGGTTCAAATCGTTAGAAAGCAAAAAGAAATTGAACTTGCAGAACAAGAGGCCCTTCGTAGAGAAAGAGAACTGGAAGCGACCATTAAGAAGCAAGCGGAAGCTGAAAAGTATAGCTCTGAAAGAAGGACAGATGCAGCTAAATACAAAGAAATCCAAGATGCTCAAGCATCAGCAGAATCTATTAAGCTAAGGGGGATGGCATCTGCTGAAGCTAAGAGGGCTGAAGGTATGGCAGAAGTAGATATTATTCGTGAAAAGGGTAAAGCTGAAGCTGAAGCCATGATGAAAAAGGCAGAGGCCTTTAAGCAGTACAACGATGCTGCTATTACCCAAATGATTATAGAAAAGCTTCCCGAAATTGCTAAGGCTATCGCAGAACCTTTATCGAAGACAGAGAAAATTGTTATCGTGGACTCTGGAAATGGAGAAGGAAAAGGAGCCGCGAAGGTTTCTGGATATATTACAGATATTATGGCTAGCTTACCTGAAACCGTCAATGCCTTAACTGGTACTGACTTAACCCAAATACTAAAGAGTAGAATTCACACAACTACTGAAAGTCCATCAGAGACTCAACCAGCACCAAAGATTCACCCAACTGAACAAGGGGAATAGATAAAAAAGTCTTAGCATAACTAGTGCTAAGACTTTTTTTGAGAAACAGTAAATACAAAGAATTTATTTGTTGAATGAAAAACTAAATTCCAGTGTCTAGAAGTTACCCATTTTATGCAGGATTAACTTCTATGTCAATACCTTAATAAACCAGTTTTTAGCTTTAACACCATAGATTTTAAGGATTTTCTGCACGACAAGGGGGCAACTGAAATTAGTGTGAAAGACTAAATTCCACTTTCCTTCGTGCAAGACTAAACTCTAAAAAGCAGAATTTAAATTTTCATTTTAGTTATAAATTACCTTTACTAAGAACGTATGTTCTGATATAATAAAAACAGAACATACGTTTGAATTCGGGAGGGGTAGTAATGAAGTCGATGGTATTTGTAGGAACAGTAAGGGAATTAAGACAATATCTAGAACAATGGAAAAAAACTACATCAAAGCAGGTAAAATAATAATGAATCTAAGCAAATTATGTAAGGGATGGAGGGATGTCCAAGTGAAGGGTGAACAGATAGAGATTTTAAAAGCCATTGAGAAATTTATAAGAGATAATGGATTTTACCCAACGATATGGGAAATATGTAGATTAGTAAATGTAAAATCTACTAGAGGAGTACATATGTATCTAAAACGGTTAGGAGAACTGGGAATTGTTGAAAATCAGGGGGCTTTACTTGGAACCATGAAGATCACCAAAAAGGGTAGAGATGTCATAAAGGCCTATGAAATTATAGGATGATTCTATTATGAATATAAGTATTAATCCAAGGTAGTGTTCACTTCTTCAATAGAAAGAGGGACCCTACCTTTTATTGTAGACCCTCTATTGCATAAAGAAGACAACCTATCCCCTAAACAATTCGACACATTGTGTTACTTTTTTGAAATTTCAATATTGCCTTGGTAATAGCTAAGTAATACTACAAGACAGTATAGCTACATCACTTCTTAAAAACTTGGCTTGGTTAAAAACTATTGTTGATTTTCACATTCCATGAATTCCTGAATTCTGTCATCGTGAGGGAACCAAAGGATCTTAGACTTTTCCCTATGGGCAGAGTGACAATCACTTAATATCTTGTTTATACAATATCAACATCTATCTTTAATATAGCCAAAAACTTAATTAATCTTTATATAATTCAATTGAAATGTCCTAGTATTTACTACAAGAGATTGCTGGTTTATAAAGTCATGTCGAATTTACTCTTTTTTTATTTATACGTTAATTTTAATATAGAAGAATGTCGAATAAATTGTTACAATGGAAATAGAAGGATAGATTTAAGATAAAGGGGGAGGGTAGAGGAGGCAAGTGACTGAAAGGATTACAAATAATTTAAAGTTTCTTCATAATAGCTTAACAGTTCTTCAGTGAATGTTTTAAAATGTCCGATATAATAGAGATAACAAAAGAAAACTTATACAGACTGGAGAGATTGGGATGAAAAAGTTAAGTGGAATATTAATTGCTGTGATAATGGTTATAGGACTTGTTGTAGGAGGATTTTCTTTTTCAGAAACTAGAAAACATATAACATCTAATGATTTACAAGAAATTGAAAAAGGCTTTCAAGAAGAGAAAGTCGTAGAAAATGAAGATAACCTAAAAGGTTTAGAGGATGAATTTAACGATAAAGAAGAAATGAACAAAGAAAAGGAAGAAAATAAAAAACATGAAACCATCAACACAGAAGATGGGAAAAAACCACTTCCAAACATAGGGGATTATGGACAAGAGGGTCATAAGTCTTCTAAAAAGGTATTTCTAACCTTTGATGACGGGCCCACTTCTTTAACACCTAAAATATTAGATATATTGAAGGAACATGATGTTTTAGCTACCTTTTTTGTTATAGGGAAATTAGCGGAAGATCAACCTGATATTGTACAAAGAACCTATGATGAGGGGCACATGGTTCTACCCCATTCTTATTCTCATGATTACAGCATTTATAGTACCTTTGAAACCTTTTATGATGATTTTTATAGGGCAGAAGAAGTTGTTGAAAACATATTAAACATAGAGGTACCTCCCATTTTTCGCTTTCCTGGTGGGTCCTCCAATCATAGCTCCTTTAGATATGGAGGTAAACAATTTATGCCTCAGCTTACAGAGGATATAAAAGAAAAAGGGTATTATTACATTGATTGGAATGTTTCATCTGGTGATGCAGGTCCTGATTATAATGATAAAGATAAGATGCTGAACAATATATTCCAAGGGGCAAAAAATAAAGATTTTATTGTAGTACTATGCCATGATGTTTCCTGGAATGTAAAAATGGCAGAAATATTACCCCAGGTAATCACAACGCTAAGAGAACAGGGTTACCAGTTTAGGACATTTAAAGATATTACTGAAGAAGAATTAAATAAAATGGTAAGCTTGAAAATTGCAAACAAGTCTATCGTGCGATAGAAAGAAGCGGGTTAGTAGTATACTCTAACCTGCTTTTAAAAATTAAAGCTATTCTAATTTTCACTTCATTACAAAATTCCACCCCTTCATTATATGATTAAGAACAGAATGTCAGTGTTGATTTTATTTTGTTATAGACAGGAGTAGTGGGCATATTTTTATAGTGTACTCAATATAATGGTTGTACAAATATAAATAATATGGGAGAAAAGCTTATGATTACAAAGGAGTCAATGGGTAAGAAAAGTGCTATAGCGGAGATAAAGAAACAGCAATATCGAGTTTTATACCAGGTGCTTCTGCAGATTTTAGAGTTTGCCTTGTTAATTGGCTGTTTGTTTGGATTACTTATGTTGTTCTTTGAATTGTATTATTAATAGTAAGATAGCTGCCATAAGGTGGCTTTTTCTTTTTTAGTGCCAAAGCATTACAAAATTTATCATATTCAATGAAGGATTTTAAAGGGAAATGAAGAATAAATATAATAAGAATCAAGCAGGCAGGTGATGGTTTTGGAAAAAAAAAGAAAAGCAAACAAGAGGATTTCCTTTAAAAAAGTTAGTAAATTATTTATAGGGATGATTATATTGTTATACTTTTTATCACGAGTATCTCCATTTTTTAGTCAAGCAACCAATAAGACCTATATAGCAGAGTATGGTAAAATAGAATCACTTGTATCAAGAGAAGGACTTGTTGTAAGGGATGAAAAAGTTGTTGGAACCTTAGGGGAAGGAGAAATAAACCTTGCTGTAAACATTGGAGAAAAGGTAGCAAAGGGTCAAAAACTAGCTACTATTTACTTAGATGAGGTGGATGAGAAAACAACAAAAGATTTAGAGATAATCAGTTTAAGAATAGAGAATATTAAGGGACAGCAAACCCAGCAATCAATTTTCCATAGAGATATTGAGAAAATCAATCAAGAGATAGCTGGAATTTCTAAGGAAATACAGCAAAATATAGAGGAAGGCCAATATGAAAAGATAAAAGGATTAAAAGAGAAGATAGCCCTTTTAGTGGAGAAGAAAAGTATTATCAGCGGTGAAAAAAGCTTTGCTGGTCAAAATTTAGAGCAATTGGAGAGACAACGGCAGATCCTTCAAAATAAAGTTAATGCATCTGTTGAGAAAATATATAGTGAATTTTCAGGCATAGTTGCTGTAGGCAGCGATGGACTAGAAGACATTTTAAGTTTGAAGAATATAGATGAAATTACGGGGCAACAATTAAGGGTAATTGAAAATACTTATGAGTCAGGGAGAAATAATTTACAGAAGCAGAATATAAAGATTATAAAGAGCCATCGATGGAGTATTATTGTTGAATTACAGGACTCAGAGATTGAAGGAATGGAGAAGGGAAAGACCATAAAGATAAGACAACGGGGAAATCCTAGAGAATACAATGCACTTATTAGGAATATTATTTCTGAGGAAGAAAGCAATATGGTTATACTGGATTTAAATGAGTTTATGGAAAGCTTTTATGAGGAACGAACCCTTGATCTGGATATGATTAAAAGTAGTTATGAAGGTATTATGATTCCTGAAACAGCTATTATAGAGAAAGAAGGACAAGAGGGTGTGTATCGATTAGATATTAATGGTTTTTCTAGATTTGTACCTGTTAAGGTAAAAGGAAGGAATCGAGAATATGCAATTGTTTATCATGGTTATTTTGAACATGAGGGTAATAGAGTAAACACCATAAACTTTTATGATGAAATAATAATGTATGCTGAAAAAATTTCAGAAGGCGATAAAGTACGCTAAATTAGGTAAGGAGGAATTTGTTTGACAATAGATATTAACATCAATCTTAGAGAAGTAGAAGAAAAAATCCGTGTAGCAGCTTTAAAGGCGGGAAGAGATGCTAAAGATATACAACTAATTGCTGTAACTAAAACAGTGGAGCCAGAGATTATAAAAAAAGCTATAGAGTATGGAGTTAAACATGTAGGAGAAAACAAAGTCCAAGAGTTGTTAAGGAAATATGAAGTAATAGGAGATCAAGTTCAATGGCACATGATTGGCCATCTTCAAAAAAACAAAGTAAAATATATTATTGATAAAGTTGCTCTAATCCATTCTGTAGATTCCTATGATTTAGCTTTAGAAATAGATAAGAGAGCTAAAAAATCAGGTCTTATAATGAAGTGTCTTCTACAGGTTAATGTTTCGGGAGAAGAGACAAAGTATGGTGTATCTCGAGAACAAGCAAAGGATTTATTAAAGGAAATTAGTAAACTGCATAATATTCATATTGTTGGTTTAATGACAATGGCTCCCTATGTTGAGGAAGCAAAGGAAACAAGAGCTTGCTTTGAAAGCCTCAAAGAACTATCTTTAGAGATAGAAAAAATGGGATTACATAATATCCAAATGAAATATTTATCTATGGGTATGTCTAATGATTTTGAAGTAGCAATTGAAGAAGGTGGAACTTTGGTAAGAATTGGAAGTAAAATTTTTGGAGAACGTAACTACTAGACTAAGGAGGATCAATTATGGCGGGAAAAATTATTGATAAGGTAAAATATTTTATGGGGTTAGATGTATTTGAAGAGGAAGAGATACAGGGTGATGATGAACAATATCAGCAGGATGATATGACACCTGTCTTAAATAGTAATAAAAAGAATAAAATTTTAAATATACATACAACAACACAAATGAAGGTAATTATTTATGAGCCTAGCAATTTTGATGAAGCTCCAGGTATTGTAGACAATTTAAAAAACAGAAAACCTGTTATTATTAATTTAGAAAATATCGAACCTGATTTAGCTAGAAAGTTTTTTGATTTTTTAAATGGTGCGATCTATGCCTTAGATGGAAATATTCAAAAGGTTTCCACAGGTATATTTATTTTAGCTCCTAACAATGTAGACATTATGGGGAACATTAAAGAGGAGTTAAAAAATAAAGGGGTTTTTCCCTGGCAGAAATAAAAAGGAGTGTGATTATATTTGTTTGCAACCTCAGATATTATAAGGGCATTATACTATTTAGCTAGACTAATCAATGTTTTTATTTTGATTAGAGTATTGTTTTCTTGGATTAACCCAAACCCCCACAGTTCATTGGTGCAGTTCATTTATGGGGTAACAGAACCTATCTTATCCCCTGTAAGAAATCTCATATACAAACTTGGATATACCGGCATGATAGATTTTTCACCAATTTTAGCTATATTATTGGTGAATATGGGCTATTCACTGCTGGTAAGGCTGGTAATTAGCCTGTGATTGACAAAGAACAGTATATACATCATATAAAGGATGATGCATTAAGACATTCAATGGTTAAAATATTGGACAAGGTAGAAGGCGTCCTAAGAAACCATGATATTAAAGGAACAGATTTTTTAAATCCATATGAGATAACAGCTGTAGAAGAAGTATTGTCTAACTTTGAAAATATTGCTTTCAAGGCATCTGGAGGATACAAAGGGGCAGAGAGACAAGTCCTTGTTATCTTTCAAGATTATTTGGCACTTGAATCTGTAAAAATCCCTGTGGCTGCTTTAGAACTCACTGGGAATATAAAATTCAAAACCTTAAATCATCGAGATTATTTAGGGGCTATATTATCATTAGGAGTTAAACGAGAAAAGGTTGGGGACATCATCATTAATGAAAATAGTTGTCAAATAGTTTTGCAGGAGGAGTTAAAAGACTTTCTTAAATTTCACTTGAATAAGGTAGGAAATGTTTCTATATCCATTAAAGAAATAGGGTTAGAAGAATTAAAGCCTTTGGATGTGACCTATAAAGAACTAAGTGGTACCGTTGCTTCATTAAGACTAGATAGTATTGTCAGCTTAGGATTTAAAGTGCCCAGAAGTGAAGCCCAAAGCTTAATAGCTAAGGAAAGAGTATATATAAACTGGAAACCTATTAATAAAAATTTCTATGAAATACATCCCAGTGATGTTATCTCTGTAAGAGGTAGAGGACGTATAATTGTGGAGGGTATCCAAGGGGAAACAAAATCAGGTAGAGTACATATCAAACTGAAAAAACCAATATAATAATGGAGGTGACCTTAATGCTTACACCTTTAGATATTCAAAATAAAGAGTTTAAAAAAGCGTTTAGAGGTTATAAAGAAGAGGAAGTAGATGAATTTTTAGACGAAGTTATGATACATTATGAAAAGCTATTTAAAGAAAATGCTGAATTAAAGGATAAGATAGAGAAAGCGCAGCAACAGGTGGAACAGTATAAAAATTTAGAAGAAACTTTGAAAAACACATTAGTTGTAGCCCAAAACACAGCGGAGGAAGTGAAAAGTAATGCATCTAAAAAATCTCAGCTAATTATTGAAGAAGCTGAGATACAAGCAAAAGAAATTATTAATAATGCCAAAAAAGATGTAGAAGATGTAAAGTATGAATATGAAGAAGTAAAAAAACAGATGAAAATTTTTAAAACTAGGTATAAAACCTTACTACAATCTCAATTGGAGACATTATTAGAAACCAAAGAAGAATTAGAAGGAAGTTAATGATTTGTTAGTAGATGCATTAATATTAAGTATGATAAAGTCTCGTTCTAATCAATAACTTGAACGAGATTTTGATTTGCGTATAAAAAACGCTGAAAAAGGTCTATACTTTAACAACAGTTAAAAAGGATTATTCTTAGAAAATTTAGGAGGTAAAAATATGAATAGGATAGGTATTATTGGAGCAATGGATGAGGAAGTAGATATTCTTAAGGACGAAATGAAGGTTCAAGAGATTAAAAATATAGGGAATATGGATTTTTATATAGGACAGCTGTCAAGTAGAGAGATTGTATTAGTTCGCTGTGGAATTGGGAAAGTTAATGCTGCAGTATGCACTCAAATCTTGATAGGACAACTTGGAGTAGAAGCTGTTATTAATACGGGAGTAGCAGGAGGAATTCATGATAGCTTAGAGGTTTTAGATGTAGTAATTTCTACAGATGTACAGCAGCATGATTTTGATGTAACAGGATTTGGATATAAAATAGGTGAAATACCAAGGATGGATACTTCTATCTTTAAGGCAGATGAAAACTTGCTGGATATGGGGTATAGGGCAGCAAAAAAAGCGTTGAAAAATCATAAGGTATTAAAGGGTAGAATTGTCTCAGGGGATGTTTTTGTTAGTAGTCCTGAATTAAAAAATAAAATACAGGAAGTTTTTCAAGCCTATTGTACAGAGATGGAGGGGGCAGCTATAGGACATACCTGTTATTTAAATGGAGTACCCTTTGTCATAATTAGAGCTATGTCAGATAAAGCGGATGGGTCGGCCCATACCAGTTTTACAGAATTTGTTACAGAGGCTGCCAATCATTCAAAAGCAATTGTTATGGACATGTTGAATCAAATTTAAAATATTCGTAAGCTCCTACTATGTAAAGTACTATTTTTACTGCTGTATAATGACCCTACTTAATAGCTAAAACAATACTTATTTGTAAAGAAAAAGGTACCCAAGTTACTTGATGTAGCACTGAATCTCCAATTTTTACAAAGTAAAAGCCGCAGGACTACAATATACTGAAGGATAAATTTCACTGAAAGGGTTAAAATATATTAACAGAGGAGAGCAGATATGTCTAGTAATAGAAAAAAGCCAAATCTAGGTGATAAGCTAGAGGATTTATCTAGAAAAATGGATAATATGAGGGTAGCAGAATATGTGGCGTTGGTTTCTAGCCCTAAAAAGCTTTTTTTAATGAATTTTTTGCTGGGGTTAGTTCGAGGCATAGGTATGGGCATAGGTTTTACCCTGCTCACAGGACTTATTATAGCGTTATTAGCTTATATGCTACGCAGTTGGGTAAATCTTCCCTTCATTGGTAAGATCATAGCAGATTTAATAGAAATTATTGAAAATTATAGGTAGGAGGGTTATTGTTTGAATGTAAAAAAACTAGAACATTTTAAAAACTTACTTTTAAAAGAAAAACAAGAAATTGTTGATACCCTAAGACGAATGGAGGAACATCAACCCCATAGTGGGTCTATGAAGGAATATACTGAAGAATTGTCGGCTTATGACAATCATCCGGCAGATTTGGGCACAGAAATGTTTATGACATCTATGCAGGCAAATTTGGAAAACAACGAAAAATATAGATTGCATGAGATTGATAGGGCTTTAAAAAGAATAGAAAATGATGAATATGGGATATGCAGAGATTGTAGTGGTGGTATTTCTGAAGAAAGACTAGAAATATTGCCAGAGGCAGATACTTGTATGGAATGTGAAAAAGGAAAAGTAGCTCTATATGATTCTAGTAGTAATCGACCTGTAGAAGAAAGACTACTGAGGCCTCCTTTTGGCAGAACCCATAAAAATACTGATGATTACACAGGCTATGATGGTGAGGATGCTTATCAAGAAGTAGCTAAGTATAATGAAGTGAAAAGTGATCCTTCTTTTTCCACCGGAGATAATCAAGGGGTATTTGATGATGATAGTTTAGGTATTGTTGAGGGAACAGATAAAATAACTGAAGGACACTATAAAAGCCAGATACCAGGCACAACTAAGGAAAGAAAAGGAAAGAAGGATTCTCAATAATAACACAGAAAAAAAGGTACTTTTTGTATCTTTTTTCTTTTTAGAATGATATAATCATAAAAGTAATAAAGAAGAAAGGGGCTCGTATATGAACTACATTATATCCTTTATTGTATTGTTATTGGATCAGGTGAGCAAAATATTAGCATTAAACTATTTAAAAGAAATTGGAGAAATTCCTATAATAAAAAACTTTTTATATTTTACCTATGTTGAAAATCGTGGTGCAGCCTTTGGTATACTTCAGAATCAAAAATGGTTTTTTGTTATTATGACATTTGCTGTTGTAGGATTTATCATTATTTATTTTACAAAAAACAAAGACTACCCCAAGCCTATGATGATTGGATTAAGCTTAATTGTCGGTGGTGCTATAGGCAATTTAATTGACAGGGTATTATATGGCTTTGTGGTGGACTTTATTGATTTTAGAGTATGGCCTGTATTTAATATTGCAGACTCTGCTATTGTAATAGGCCAAATACTGATTGTTTATGTTATTTTAAAATACGATCGCTTGAACCAAAAGGAGATGTAACGCTTTGGATAAAGAAGTATTTTTTGTATCGGAAGAAGAGGAAGGTATTCGGTTGGATTTGTACATTTCAGAGGAATATAAGGACTTAAGCAGAAGCTATATACAAAAGCTTATCAAGGATAGTATGGTTAAGGTGAATAATAAACATGAAAAAAGCAAGTACATTGTTAAAGAAGGGGATGAGATTGAGGTATTGATACCCCCTCCTAGGGAACTAGATATAAAACCTCAAAATATTTCCTTAGATATTGTCTATGAAGATGAAGATGTAATTGTGGTCAATAAACCTCAAAATATGGTTGTACATCCTGCTCCGGGAAACTATGAAAACACTTTAGTAAATGCCTTGTTATATCACTGTAAAAATCAGTTATCCTCTATCAATGGTGTAATTCGTCCCGGAATTGTCCATCGAATTGATAAAGATACCTCTGGTTTATTAATGGTTGCAAAAAATAATTGTGCCCATAGATCCTTAGCCGAACAATTAAAAGAACATACGATTACGAGGAAGTACCACGCTATTACCCTCGGAAGAATTAAGGAAAATAAGGCCACTATTAATGCTCCTATTGGCAGACATCCTATTCATCGTTTAAAAATGGCAGTGGTAGAGGGGGGCCGAGAGGCTGTAACCCATATACAGGTATTGGAAAGATTTCATCAATATACATATATTGAAGCAAAGCTAGAAACTGGGAGGACCCATCAAATTCGTGTTCATTTATCCTATATCAAGCACCCCTTACTAGGGGATGAGGTGTATGGAGGCAATACTAAAAAGTTTAACCTAGCGGGTCAAGTTTTACATGCTAAGGTTTTAGGATTTATTCATCCTAGCAAAGGGGAGTATATGGAATTTGAGGTATCTTTACCTCAAAACTTTGAAAGATTATTGAAAATAATAGGAAGTAGTAATTCCCAGGGATAAATTGTTAATTTATAAAGCGAGGTGTAAAAATGAAAAAACAAGTACATTTGATGGATGATAAAGCCATCAATAGAGCTATAACAAGAATAGCCCATGAAATATTAGAAAAAAACAAGGGCGCTAAGGACATTGTTTTAGTTGGCATCAAAACTAGAGGAGTACCTTTAGCACATCGTCTGGTAGAAAAGATTAAACTTATAGAAGAAGTAGTTGTTCCTGTAGGGGTACTGGATATTACTTTATACCGGGATGATCTAACAAAGGAAAATCTTGATCCTGTCATTCACGGCTCTAAAATACATATTGATATAAATGGAAAAAAAGTTATATTAAT
Organism: Natronincola ferrireducens; assembly: GCF_900100845.1. Classification (NCBI taxonomy): domain Bacteria; kingdom Bacillati; phylum Bacillota; class Clostridia; order Peptostreptococcales; family Natronincolaceae; genus Natronincola; species Natronincola ferrireducens. The sequence goes on from NZ_FNFP01000002.1 coordinate 134,985, forward strand.
AGATGATGTTCTATATACAGGTCGAACGGTTAGAGCAGCCTTGGATGCCTTGGTTGACATTGGACGACCAAATACAATTCAATTGGCTGTACTGGTGGATAGAGGACATCGTGAACTACCTATAAGAGCAGATTATGTAGGAAAAAATGTACCAACTGCAAAGGATGAAGTGGTTAAGGTAAATCTTGAAGAAATAGACAAAAACAACTTTGTTATTATTGAAAAACTCTAAAAAAACCCTATGTAAATACATAGGGTTGCTCTTTATCAATAAGGCATTAACTCATTTGATATAGGTTGCAAATAGCCTTCTCGTTTCCGTCTACTAAAATAGTAGTATAATAATCATAGATTACCATACCTGGTTTAGCGCCTTTGGGTTTTCGCACATTTTTCTTTTGGGTATAGTCTACAGCTACTTTTGTAGCGTTTTTGGCTTTGCTATAATAGGCAGCTAAAGAAGCAGCTTCTTCAATGGCTCTTTGTGAGTACTTTTGGTTGTTTCCTTTTAAAATGACGTGGGAGCCGGGCATATCCTTAACATGAAACCATAAATCCTCTTTATCAGCAATTTTTAGAGTGATTTCATCATTTTGCTTGTTGTTTTTTCCTACTAATATTTCAAATCCATCAGAGGATTTATACTTTAAATGACCAGACTTTTTAAAATTAGCAACAACTTTTTTACCGTAACGCTTTTTAAGGTAACCTATTTCTACTAATTCACTATGGATTTCTTCAAGATCTGAAAGATAAGTTGATTGATCTATATTAACAATGATTTGCTCTAGATAATTAATTTCAGTTTGGGTTTTTTCTAACTGTTTATCTATCTCTAACAAAGCAGTTTTTGATTTATTATATTTTTTATAATAGGCCTGAGCATTTTGGGAGGGAGTTAACCTTTTATCTAACTGAAGTTTAATAGCCTGTTGAGCTTCATCATAATAATTAATTACCTCTATGGTATCCATACCTTTTTGAATTTGATATAAGTTAGCAGTTAAAAGTTCTCCCTTTAATTTATAGCTATCAGCTTTCTCTGCTTTTTTTAGATCTTGGTGAAGATTTTGAAGCTTATTGTATAACCGTTCAAGCTTGATGGTGATTGCTTTTCTCATGTCATAGGATTTTTGTTTAATCCTTTCTTTTGAATCACGATGAATGTAAAAAGTTTCTAGCATTTCACTGGTAGAGGAAGCTGCTTCATGTGTACAAAAGGATAGATGCTTCAAATCAACAACACTAAAGTCAACGTATTGATTACGGTTGGTATCTATAAAAATAGAAGGAACATAATTGTGATTTTTAACTGTTGCTGTAATGAAGGAAAATCCATTAAATAATTCAATGAATTCTAAATCTGATAGATTACTAATAAGTCCATCATTATCAACATTAGCTATAAAAGCAATTTCCTTAGCGATTAAGGGAGAGATCCCTGTAAAACAATTATATATAGCTTTTTCTACTGAAAGAGATGAAAAATGATTCAAGAGGGTTTGAAAGTCTTGGAAACTATTGACCGTTAATGGATTATATTTATTCTGCGAAGGAGGCATAGCATACTGTAATCCAGGTAAGACTTGACGATAACGACTAACATCTAAAGAAACCCTCTTAATACTATCTAAAATTTTGTTATCCTCACAGTCTATTAGTATGATATTACTATGACGACCCATCATCTCAATAATCAATTCCCTGGACTTTACCATATTTAATTCATCTAAGGTTTCAATTGTAAGTTTAACAACTCTTTCGAAATCTGGTTGTTGAATAGCTACTATTTTCCCTCCCTGTAAATATTTTCGTAGTAGCATACAGAAGTTTGGAGGAGTAGCGGGATTTTCTTTATTTGTATTTGTAAAGTGTATTCTAGGATAATTACTATTAGCAGATAATAAAAGCTTAAGGTTTTTTCCTTGACCTCTTAAATGTATAATAATTTCATCAACTTCTGGTTGATAGATTTTTTCTATCCTATTAAAGGTTAATAATTTATTTAAATCATAAACTAAAGCAGATACAACTAAACCGTCTAATGCCATAATCTATGCCTCCTATTCATTTGGTAATCCTACTATAGCATAAAAGGATGTTGAATGCAAAAAACATAGAATCTATAACAATTATGGAAGGAAACTATTGCATTCTTTAACTATTATTAGTATGCTTTTAATATTAAAAGAAATTTAAACTAGCTAAAAAATAATCAAAATTTACTTTAACAAAAATAAATTCCTATAAAAGTGTTAACACTTTAAAATAGAGTGAGGTGTAAAAATGAATATACCCTTTAAAAAGCTCCATGGAGCGGGAAATGATTTTGTTATCATAAAACATGAAAATTTCCCCTATAAAAAAGATTTTAGCCAGCTAGCTATAAAAAGCTGCCATAGACGATTTGGTATTGGAGCCGATGGATTAATGGTGGTGGCTGGATCTGAAATAGCTGATTTCAAAATGCATTATTATAACAGTGATGGTTCCGAGGCTAACATGTGTGGCAATGGTATAAGGTGTTTTGCCAAGTTTGTATTTGATGAAGGATTGATAAGGAAAAGACACTTTTCTATTGAAACCTTAGCAGGTATCAAAAACATTAGCATAAAGGAACAGGATGATAAAGTACATACTGTTGTTGTTAACATGGGTAAGATGATCCTAGAACCTAACAAAATCCCTGTTGTAACAGAAGAGGTGGACAAATTTATCAATCAATCTTTAGAGCTAGAGGACAAACAATTTGTTATATCAACGGTTTTAATGGGGGTCCCCCATACTGTTATTTTTACTGAAGATTTACAGTTAGCCACAATAGAAGAATGGGGGCCAATTATCGAAACACATAGGATGTTTCCTGAGAAGACAAACGTTAATTTTGCCAAGATTGTAGACAGATGCCACATAGAAGTTAGAACATGGGAACGGGGTGCCGGTTATACCCTAGCCTGTGGTACTGGCGTAACCAGTGTTTGTGGTGTTGCCCACTACTTAGGACTGGTGGATGAAACTGTTCGGGTTAATACAGAGGGTGGAGAACTAATAATTACTATATTTGAAGATGGTAATATAGATATGGAGGGACCCGCGGAGGATATATGCTGTGGGGTATATTTTTTCAAAGAATCTTAAACAATAGACTTGTAAATCTAACAGGTGACATATAGAATATTAAAGGGAGAATGATGAAAACGGAGGATGAATTTATGTTGATTAGCATGACAGGGTTTGGTAGAGGGGAAGGACAACAGGAGGGTAAACATTTTCAAATTGAAGTAAAATCCGTAAATCACAGATATATGGATATAAGTATTAAGATGCCCAGAAGTTTTACCTACTTAGAGGATAATATTAGACAATTAATAAAAGCATATATTAAAAGAGGTAGAGTGGAGATCTTTATTACCTATAAAAATCTTGGGGAAAGTGATGTAAAGGTCGTTACAGACGTTGCTCTAGCCCATCAGTATATAACGGCATTAGAGGAAATTCATAATAATTTTAAGGTTGAAAAGGATATTGCAGTTTCAACTATAGCAAAGTTTCCTGATGTCCTAAAGCTTGAAAAACAAGAAGAAGATGCAGAGATAATATGGAGACTTTTAGAAAAAGGCCTAGTAAATGCTTTAGAGGATTTAATGGATATGAGAAAGGCCGAAGGAAGTAAATTAAAAGAAGACCTATTGAAGCGCCTTAATATACTTATAGGTTTAATAGGGAAAATAGAAGCAAGGACGCCAGAGATAGTAAAGGAGTATAGAGAAAAACTAACAAAGCGTATTAAAGAAATATTAGATGAAGCTTTAGAGGTGGATGAAGGAAGGATAGCAATGGAGGTGGCTTTATTTGCTGATAAAAGCAACATAACAGAAGAACTGGTTCGCTTTAATAGTCATATAGAGCAATTTAAAAAAGCTATGGAACAAGATGATGCTGTTGGAAGAAAGTTGGATTTCCTCATTCAGGAAATGAATAGGGAAGTTAACACCATCGGCTCTAAAGCCAATGACTTAATCGTTTCTAATATTGTAGTAGATATTAAAAGCGAGTTAGAAAAAATAAGGGAACAGATACAGAATATTGAATAGGGAGGCCACATAATGAATATAAAATTAATCAATATTGGTTTTGGTAACATTGTCTCTGCTGGTCGTATTGTTGCCATTGTTAGCCCTGAATCAGCGCCTATTAAAAGAATTATTCAAGAGGCTAGGGACAGAGGTATGTTAATAGATGCTACTTATGGGCGTCGGACTAGAGCTGTTATTGTAACAGATAGCGATCACATTATTTTATCTGCAGTGCAACCAGAAACAGTTGCCCATAGATTAAATTCAAAGGACAAAGATGTTGAAACAATAACTGAAGTTGAATAGAGTAAGGAAGAGGAGATATATATTATGGATCAGAAGGGATTGTTGATTGTTATATCAGGACCTTCAGGGGCAGGAAAAGGAACGATTTGCAAGAGTCTACTTAATGCAAACAAGGATATAAAAATTTCTGTATCTGCTACTACTAGAAGTCCTAGAAAAGGTGAAGTAGAAGGAAAGAATTATTATTTTATTTCTAAAGAACAATTTGAGGAAATGCTACAGGAGGATGCTTTATTAGAATATGCGAAGGTCTATGAAAATTATTATGGTACACCTAAAAACTATGTATTAGAAAACCTAGACAGTGGTAATGACGTTCTGTTAGAAATAGATATAGTAGGAGCCCTTCAGGTTAAAGAGAAATTTAAGGATGGTATTTTTATTTTTATACTACCTCCTTCTTTGGAAGAACTGAAAAATAGAATTGTGGGTAGAGGAACAGAAAGTGATAAGGATATTGAAATACGATATGGCTGTGCTATTGAAGAAATTGAGCAAGTAATAAAATATGACTATGCTGTTATCAATGATGATATTGAAAGAGCTACAAGGGATGTAGAAGCTATTATTAAAGCTGAGAAATGTAAAGTTAGTAGAATGCATAACAACATAAAATCCATACTTTAAGGAGGTTTGATAACATGTTATATCCATCAACAAATGAGTTAATGACAAAGGTAGATAGTAGATATACTTTAGTGGTAGCAGTGGCTAAAAGAGCCCGTCAGTTAATAGACGGAAATGAACCAAAGGTGAAAGCTCCTTCTCTTAAACCAGTTTCTATAGCAACCCATGAAATTGTAGAAGATGTGGTGACCTATACACCAGCTGTAGAAGAGAAGGATAGAAAGGTTAATGAATAATGTTAAATAAAAAAAACATTGTGCTAGGAGTAACGGGAGGAATTGCTGTCTATAAAGCCTGTGATATTGTCAGTAGGCTTAAAAAGCTTTCTGCAAATGTAGACGTTATTATGACAAAAGCTGCTATGGAATTTGTCAACCCCCATACTTTCCAAGCATTAAGCCAAAATCCTGTTATTAAAGAAATTTTTGAAACCCCTAGACATTGGGATATAGAGCATATATCCTTAGCTCAAAAAGCGGATATTATTTTAGTAGCTCCTGCCACAGCAAATATTATAGGTAAAGTAGCCAATGGCATTGCTGATGATATGTTATCCACAACAATTATGGCATCAACTGCAAAGATTGTTTTTGCACCTGCCATGAATACAAAAATGTATGAAAATAAAATTTTTCAGTCTAATATGAAACGGTTAAAGGACTTAGGGTATGAATTTATCCCTCCACAATCAGGAAGATTAGCCTGTGGAGATATTGGGACAGGAAAATTAGCAGATGTTGATAAAATTATAGAGTTCCTTGTAGAACTTGAAACAGAGGAACAAGACTTGCTAGGTAAAAAAATATTAATTACTGCGGGACCGACGGCAGAAGCTATAGATCCTGTAAGGTTTATTACCAATCATTCCAGTGGCAAAATGGGTTATGCTTTAGCAGAGGCAGCCAGTAAAAGGGGTGCTGATGTTACCTTGATTGCAGGTCCCACTAAGCTAGCACCACCTATAGGTGTCAACCTTATTTCTATTAGAAGCACCCTGGACATGTATGCTGCTGTTATGAAGCATTTTCCTGAACAGGACATTGTTATTAAATCTGCTGCAGTAGCAGATTACCGGCCTGAAAATATTGCTGATAAAAAAATAAAAAAGGAAGAAGGTAACTTAACCTTAACCTTAGCAAGAAATCCTGATATTTTAGCAGAACTAGGAAAAATAAAAGAAAATAAAGTATTGGTGGGATTTGCAGCTGAAACAAACAATGTTATAGAGTATGCAAAAGAAAAAATCATAAAGAAAAACTTGGATTTTATTGTAGCTAATGATATTACTGAAGAAGGTGCGGGATTTGCTACTGACACGAATATTGTCTACTTAATTGATAAAAAGGGGGATGTTCGGAAAGTTGATAAAGCCACAAAACTAGAAATAGCTCATAATATCCTGAACAAAACAAAGGAATTTTTAAAATAATTATAGCCTGTATCTTTGGATACAGGTTTTTCGTTACAAAGAGCACTTTTTCATTTAGGTAGAAATTTGATATAATAAAATAATATGAAACAAAAAGTTGTATGTTTTGGAGGTGATAGGGTGGGAGAGAATTTATACATAGCACAGGCTATTGTAAATAATAACAGTCTTCACACAGATAAAATATTTGATTATAGCATACCAGAGGACCTCCAAGGAGTAGTGGCAAAGGGCATGAGGGTGATGGTTCCCTTTGGGATAGGTAATAATAGGTTAGAGGCTTATATACTTAATATAAAAAAAGAAGAAAAGGTAACCTACAAGCTAAAAGATATTTTATATCCTTTAGATGATAAACCAATTCTTACTGAGACTCAGATTAAAATGATTTTATGGCTGAAAAATAAATATTTATGCAGATATATCGAAGCCATCCATTGTTTTTTGCCTTCTGGAATTGTTAATAAAGAAAAGAAAATTGTTGAGCTTATAGAAAAAGATTGGCAGAAGGTTATTAGCAGGAATTCAAAAAATCAAATAGAGGTTTTAAGGATACTAGAAGATTTAGGTGGAAAAATAACATTAGAAAAATTGTTTGGGAAACTATCTTTTAAAAATTTCCAATCTACGTTAAAAATTTTAGAGGAAAAAAATATTATAAAAATAGATTATAGCATTTCTTCTAGAATTAAAATACAAACTCAACAATATGCACAGCTAACCCTCAAGGATGATGAGGTGGACACTACAATAGCATCCTTAAAAAATGCTAAAAGACAAAAGGAAATTTTACTGTTTTTAAAGGCCCATAAGGAATGTGCTGTGAAGGAATTGCTAGACATTTTAAAGGTTACTAGAAGCTCATTAAATGCTTTAATAAGTAAGGGATATATTACTATAATTGACAAGGAACATAAGAGAGATCCTTTTAAAGATATTGTATTTAAAGATTTTCCAAAGCTTGTTCCAAATTCCCAGCAAAAAAAGGTTATTGACGTAATTACCAATTACATCAAGGAGGAAAAAGCCCATACATTTTTACTCCATGGAATAACTGGAAGTGGAAAAACAGAAATTTATTTACAGTTAATGGAACAAGTCCTAAAAAAAGATAAGCAGGGAATTATTTTAGTTCCAGAAATAGCCTTAACTCCCCAAACAGTTGAGCGATTTTATGGAAGATTTGGAGAAGGAATAGCTGTTTTACACAGTAACCTTTCCGATGGAGAAAGATTTGATGAGTGGCGAAAAATTACTGAAGGAAAAGTAAATATTGCTATAGGAGCTAGGTCCGCTATATTTGCACCCTTTAAAAATCTTGGTATGGTTATTATTGATGAAGAACATGAAAATACGTATAAATCTGAAATCAATCCTAAATACCACGCTATAGAGGTAGCCAACTATCGTAGTAAGGAGGAGGGAGCTATTGTTGTACTAGGCTCTGCCACCCCTTCTATAGAAAGTTATTATAAAGGAGAACAAAAAGAAGTTTCACTATTTACTTTAACAAAGCGAGCTACAGCTTCGGATTTGCCAGAGGTAGAAATAATCGATATGAGGAAGGAATTAGACAATGGAAACAAAAGTATATTAAGTCATACATTGTTTTCTGCAATACAGCAAAACTTAGAAGTTAATAAACAGACAATACTGTTTTTAAATAGAAGGGGATTTGCAACCTTTGTCAGCTGTAGACAATGTGGTTACGTAGTAAAATGTAAGCATTGTGACATTGCTATGACCCATCATAAAAACATGAAAAATCTACAGTGTCATTATTGTGGAGATAAAATACAAGAACCTGAAACCTGTCCTTCATGTAGTAGTTCCAATATAAATTACTTTGGTGCTGGAACCCAACGGATAGAAAGTTTAATTAATACTTATTTTCCTAAAGCTATTATCGAGAGGATGGATATGGATTCCACAATAGTAAAGGGGTCCCATCAAAGGATTTTAGAGAAGTTTAAAAAAGGAAAAATAGATATCTTAGTGGGGACACAAATGATTTCTAAAGGATTAGATTTTCCTAATGTAACATTGGTGGGGGTTATTTCTGCAGATGCCTCGTTAAACCTACCGGACTTTCGAGCTTCAGAAAAGACCTTTCAATTAGTAACCCAGGTGGCAGGAAGGGCTGGGAGAGGATTGGATAAGGGTAGAGTAATTTTACAAACCTACAATCCAGAACATTATAGCATCTATACAGCAGCAAATCATGATTTTGAAAGCTTTTATAAAGAAGAATTACTGCTTAGGAAAGAATTTATTTATCCACCTTTTGTTCAGCTAATTAATATTTGTTTTACCGGCAAAAATGAAAAGGAAGTTTATATTGTTTCAGAAAAAATTACAAACAATATAAAATATATATTGCAGGCCAAAGGTTATAGCCAATACAATGAAATTGTCTTTGGTCCCAATCCTGCTATTATATCAAAGATTAATGAAAAGTTTAGATATCAAATATTATTAAAAAACCATGAAGTTCCCTATCATCTTTTAAGATCTATTGTAAAATATTTATTATTAGATAAGCGACAGAAGTTTATACCGTCAACCATTACTGTAAGCATTGATATTGATCCCTTATATATTATGTAAATTTGTTAGGAGGAAGAATATGGCTATTAGAATAATTAGACAAGAGGATGATCCCGTTTTAAGAAAGACGGCCAAGGTAGTAGAAGAAATCGATAAAAAGATTCATGTATTGATAGAAGATATGATAGAAACCATGTATGATGCTGATGGGGTAGGGCTGGCTGCTCCACAGATTGGTATTTTGAAAAGAATTATTGTCATCGATATTGGTGAAGGTCCTATAGAACTTATCAATCCAGAAATTTTTGAGAAAACCGGAGAACAATGTGATACCGAAGGTTGTTTAAGTCTTCCGGGAAGATCGGGGGAGGTTGTCCGGCCCAGAAGAGTTAAAGTAAAAGGAGTAAACAGACAAGGTAAAGAAGTAGTTATAGAAGCTACTGGTTTGCTGGCAAGAGTCTTGTGTCATGAAATTGATCATTTAAATGGTATCCTATTTATAGATAGAATAAAAGATGAATAGAGGTGAAGGTGATGAAAATCATTTTTATGGGAACACCGGATTTTGCAGTACCATCTCTAGAGGTTTTAATCCAAGAAAACCATGAGATTTTAGGGGTTTTTACTCAACCAGATAGACCGAAGGGCAGGGGAAAAAAAGTAGCTATGTCCCCCGTGAAGGAAAAAGCTTTAGAATATAATTTTGATGTATATCAGCCAACTACATTGAGAAGTCCAGAAGTGGTATCTACGATAAAAAATATGAAACCCGACCTCATGGTGGTGGTGGCCTATGGTCAAATTTTGACAAAAGAAATACTAGATATACCACCTTTAGGGTGTGTGAATGTTCATGCTTCTCTGTTGCCTAGGTATAGAGGTGCTGGACCTATTCAATGGGCTTTGATTAATGGTGAAAAAACAACCGGAATCACCACCATGTATATGGATGAAGGTCTCGATACAGGAGATATGATCTTAAAAGAAGAAATTTTTATTTCTCAAAATGAAACTGCTGTAGAGCTTCATGATAGATTAGCCCTTTTAGGTGGAAAGCTATTAAAGGAAACCATTAAACACATAATTGATGGAACTGCCCCTAGGGAAAAACAAAACCATGAAAAATCTACCTATGCCCCTAGACTTACTAAAGAACTAGGAGAGATCCAATGGAATAAAAACGCTGAGGAGATTCATAACTTAATAAGAGGAACAATACCTTGGCCAATGGCTTATACCACATATCTTGATAAAACTATGAAAATATGGAGAAGTGATGTGGAAAAAAGTCCTGGTCCCCATCAACCTGGAGAAATCGTCGAAGTAACAAAAAATAAAATTTACGTAGGAACTGGGAAAGATTTATTGGTAATAGAGGAACTACAATTTAGTGGGGGGAAACGATTATCAACAAAGGACTTCTTAGTAGGTAATAGCATAGAAAAGCATGTAATCCTAGGAGGATCATATGGAAATAAACAAGAAAATTGCAAGAGATAGCTCCTCAAAAACCTTTGCTATCCTATTAATTGTGATGCTAATGATAGTATTGGCTTTATCAGGAATAATATTTTGGCTATCCCTAAAGGAAAGTACAATCTTTTATCAAATCATTGGTTTTGGGAGTATGATATTTCTATTAATCATGGGGCTGTCCATAGGCTTAACTATTTTTGCTGTAATGATGTTATGGTATAATAAAAGAGTTCCTTCCATGGCGATAACTGTGATGGAGATTTTTATTCATGCTTCCTATCCCATCATTATAGCCTTAGGCAAGCTATTAAAATATGATAAAAATACTATCAGAAGGGCATACACCAACTTAAATAATCAATTGGTCCTAACTAGAGGGTATAAATTTAAGGGGGAAGACGTATTGATATTGACACCCCATTGTATTCAGAAATCCTCTTGTCCCCATAAAATCACCAACAATATATATAACTGTAAAAGGTGTGGTCTTTGTAATGTTGATAGATTAATAGATTTTAAAGAAAGATATAGCATTAATTTTAGTATTGTTACAGGAGGCACCCTGGCAAGAAAGATGATACAGGATTTAAAGCCAAGGGCCATCATTGCCATTGCTTGCGAGAGGGATCTTTTCAGTGGTTTGATGGATGTTAAAAGAATTCCTATACTAGCTATTGTCAATAAACGCCCAGAAGGACCCTGTATTAATACACAAGTGGATTTAAAGGAAGTAGAGAAAGGAATTTTACATTTTATAAAGGAGTGATAAAGTATGTATTTTATGCCTTTTGATTCAAGTATGATGATTTTAATTCCAGCCATTATATTTACCATGTATGCCCAAAGTAAGGTAAAAACAACTTTTAATAAATATTTAAGAATGCCTACTAAAAAAGGTTATACAGGATATGATGTAGCAAGAACCCTATTAGATCAAAATGACTTAAGGAATGTTCCGATAGAAATGGCTAGAGGGCATTTGTCGGATCATTATGATCCAAGAGGAAGGGTTTTAAGATTATCCAACGAGGTATATCGTGGAAGTTCTGTTGCTTCCATCAGTGTTGCAGCCCATGAGGTAGGTCATGCAATACAGCATGCTAGAGGATATGTTCCATTAACCTTTAGAAATGCTATATTCCCTGTAGCCAGCTTTGGCTCTTCTGCAGCATGGTTCTTTATTATGGCAGGCTTTTTGATCAGTGGATTTGAAGTTTTACTAGACGTAGGTATTTTATTGTATGCAGCAGCTGTGCTATTTCAAGTGGTAACCCTACCAGTGGAGTTTAATGCCAGTAGCAGAGCCTTAAGGCTTTTAGATGCTAATGGTTTTATTTCTAGGGATGAGTATAAACCTTCTCAAAAAGTTTTGAAGGCGGCAGCATTAACTTATGTAGCTGCAATGGCAGCAGCTGTTGCACAATTGCTTAGATTTATTGTGTTAAGAAATAGAAGAAATTAATAAAGGCGTGAAAACGCCTTTATTTTTTGGGTAAAATATCTCTATGAAGAAGAATATGCAAATATATTTATATGCATTGATACATCATATATAATAATTATAAATAGGAGGTAATAGGGATGGATGCTAGGGAAGGTGCTTTGAAGGTTTTATATGAAATAGAAGTAAACAAAGCCTATTCTAACATAGCTTTAAATAAAGAAATAAAAAGCAAACCATATACAAAGCTTGACAGAAATTTTATTACTGAATTGGTCTATGGAACTTTGGAAAATTTAATATTTATCGATTATGTTTTACAGCAGTTCTCTGCTATGAAGTTAAAAAAAATTAATCCTTGGGCTTTAAATATACTTAGGATGGGTATATACCAAATTCTATTTTTAGATAAAATCCCACCCTTTGCAGCTGTAAATGAAGGGGTAAATTTATCTAAAAAATATTGTAAAAGAGCCTCAGGTTTTATCAATGGCATCTTAAGAAATATCATTAGAAATCAAGGAACTATCAACATGCCTGATAGGAAAGAAAATTTATTGGAGTATTTATCCATAAAATATTCCCATCCCCAATGGATGGTTAAAAGATTTTTAAGTTATTATTCTGAGGATTTTACAGAAGAACTGCTAAAGGTAAATAATGAGACACCTAAGCTTTATATAAGAGTGAATACTTTAAAAACCACTGTTGAAGATGTAATAGAATTGCTGCAACAGCAGGAAATCAAAGCAGAAAAAAACCCTTATCTTTCGGAAGCCTTGGTCATTGAAGGTGGGTTTAGTGATTTAGAAGCTTTAGATGCATATAAAAAAGGACTGATACATATTCAAGATTTTAGTTCTATGCTGGTGGCCAGGATTTTAGACCCTAAAGAGGGTGAATTTATTATTGATGTATGTAGTGCTCCAGGTGGAAAGACCACCCATATAGCCCAGCTCATGAAAAACAAAGGACAAGTACTGGCCAGAGATATCTACGACCATAAATTGAAATTAATAAAGAACAATGCAAAAAGATTAGGCATCAAAATAATTAAGACAGAAAAATTTAATGGTAAGGACCTAGATCATGGTTTAATAGAAAAGGCTGATAAGGTTTTAGTAGATGCCCCATGTTCAGGCTTGGGAATTATTAGAAGAAAGCCAGAAATTAAATATCGTAAAGAGGCTGATGATATAAAGATTATTACAGAACTACAGCTTAAAATACTTATAAATGCTTCCAAATATGTAAAACCTGGTGGAGAACTACTTTATAGTACCTGCACTATTGATCCCAATGAGAACAATGGGGTAGTGGAAAGATTTTTAAAGGAAAATCCCCGATATCAGCTAATTGACATCAATCAACAGTATCCATTGATTTTACCAGGGGAATATCAAGAAAAAATGATTCAACTGTACCCTAATCTTCATGGAACTGATGGATTCTTTATTGCAAAGCTAAAGAAGAAATAAATATACGATAGTGTGCTAGGAGGTTTATCATTGGAAAAATTAGATTTACTGAGTTTATCATTAGAGGAAACCCAAGACCTAATAGATGGAATGGGAGAAAAGAAGTATAGGGGAAAACAGATTTTTCAATGGGTGAACAAAGGAATAAAAGATTTTGAGGATATGATGAATATACCAAAAGCTTTAAGGGAAAGGCTACAAGAAAATACTTTTATAACCCATATTCAGATGGAAAAGAAATTAATTTCTAATATAGATAATACAAGAAAATATTTATTTTTATTAGATGACGGCAACATTATAGAAGCAGTTGTGATGAGATATAAGCATGGTTTAACAGCCTGCATTTCTTCTCAAGTAGGCTGCTTAATGGGTTGTAGCTTTTGTGCTTCTACCAAGGGAGGATTAATAAGAAACCTAAGGGCAGGGGAAATGATGGATCAAATCCTCTTGATGCAAAAGGATTTAAATGAAAGGATATCTAATATTGTTTTGATGGGTAGTGGAGAACCATTACATAACTACCAGGAGGTCATTAAATTTCTTAAAATAGTCAATAATGAAAATGGGTTAAATATTGGCAATAGACATATAACCCTATCCACCTGTGGATTAATACCAGAAATTAAAAAATTGGCAGACCTCCAGATACCTATTAACTTAGCTATATCTCTTCATGCCCCCAATGATGGACTAAGACAACAGATGATGCCAATAGCCAAGAAGTATAATATTAAGGAGCTTATTGAAGCATGTAAATACTATTTAGAAAAAAATAATAGACGAATAACTTTTGAATATGCTTTGGTAAAAGGGGTTAATGATGAGGAAAATCATGCTCATCAATTAAGTGAGCTTTTGAAGGGAATGCTTTGTCATGTAAATCTAATCCCAGTCAATACTGTAGTAGAGAGCAATTATGAAAAGTCTAGTAATCAAAAGATTAATCTATTTCAAAAGGTTTTAAAGGAAAGAGGTATAGAAACTACCATTAGAAGAGAAATGGGAAGTGACATAAATGCTGCTTGTGGACAGCTTAGAAATAATTATTTAAATAGGGATTGAAGATAATAATTTCTACTAAAAAAATAATCAATAGAAACCTCTAAAATTGAAGGGTTTGGTACAAAACTGTCGAATATGTATATCGATAGGAGGGAGTAATTATGAAAGCAGCAGCTATTACAGATGTAGGCAAAGTAAGAGAAATAAATGAAGACAACTATTGTATTTATGAAAATGACATTGGGTTATATATGGTGGCCGATGGAATGGGAGGCCATAAAGGTGGAGAGGTTGCAAGTTCTATAGCTATTCATAGAATAAAAGACCATATTACCAAACACATAGAAGAAGAATTAGCTGAATTGGAGGGTCCAGCTATAGAGGGACTTATATTTGAAGCCTTTAATAGGGCTAATAGAGAAGTTTACAATAAGGCTAAGGAAGATTTAAATTGTGAGGGTATGGGAACAACTGTAACAATGGCTTTAATAGCAAATAACAAGTTATATATAGGTCATGTAGGAGATAGCAGAGGATATCTTTTAAGGAACAATACATTAGAGCAAATAACTCAAGATCACTCATTGGTGGCGGAATTAGTAAGAAATGGAAGCATTACCGAAAGAGAGGCTATGAAACATCCCCAAAAAAATATTATTACAAGATCCTTGGGAACAGATGAAAATATAAAAGTAGATATCTTTTCAGTAGAATTTCACGAAGGGGATATATTAATACTTTGCACCGATGGACTAACAAATTTTGTTGATAGGTATGAATTAGAAAAGATATTATTAGAAACAGATGATTGTGTTGAAGTTTGTAACACTTTAGTTTCTTTAGCAAACCAACGAGGTGGATATGATAATATTACTGTAGTTATCGTGAAAGAAAAAGCCACTGGCATAGAAGGTAGGTGAAAGAAATATGATTGGTAGGATATTAGGCAATAGATATGAAATTGTAGAAAAAATTGGCGGCGGTGGCATGGCTTTGGTTTATAAAGCTAAATGCAATTTATTAAATAGATACGTTGCGGTGAAAATTTTAAGATCTGAATTCACCAATGATAAGGATATTATTGAAAAATTCAAAAGGGAATCCCAAGCTGCTGCAAGTTTATCCCATCCTAATATAGTAAATCTATATGACGTTGGTGAAGAAGAAGATATTTATTATATTGTAATGGAATATGTCAAGGGCAAAACCCTTAAGGAAGTCATAAAAGAAAAAGAAATCCTAACCCTAGAGGAAATTATTAACTATACAAAGCAAATAGCCCTGGCTCTTCAGCAAGCCCATTATAATCATGTGATTCATAGAGATATTAAACCCCACAATATTTTAATCACAGAGGACAATAGAGCAAAAGTAACAGATTTTGGCATAGCATTAGCAGCTACTTCTTCTACTATAACCAATATGGGCAGTGTTATAGGCTCTGTTCATTACTTTTCTCCAGAACAGGCCAGGGGAGGATATACAGATGAAAAATCTGATTTATACTCCTTAGGTATAGTGATGTATGAGATGGCTACTGGAAAAGTACCCTTTGAAGGTGATAGTCCTATATCTGTAGCCTTGAAGCATATACAGGAGGAGCCTGTGCTGCCTTCTGAGGTTAACCCTCAAATATCAAAGGGGCTAGAAGAAATTATATTGCAATTAATACAAAAAGATCAGGCTTCTAGATATCAAAATACTCAAAGCTTAATAGAGGATTTAAATAAATTAAAGCAATCACCAGACGCCACCTATGTGGGAGGACCAATTAACCATGAAGATTCTCCAACTCAAATTATACCTAGAATTAAAGAAGAGGATATTCAAGTTCCTGGTAAAAAGCCTCAGAACAAGAAAAAAAGAAGGGATAAATTATTAATAACGTCTGCAGTCATAGCTGCATTGATTGCTGCACTGTTGTTTGTTTTTGGTCTTTTTTATGTAAGCAATATATTTAGAACTGAAGAAGTAGAAGTCCCAAATTTCGTTGGTATGGATATTGAGACAGCAAGACAACAGGCTGTTATACTGGAACTGGAATTAAGTGAAGAAACAACTCATAGTAAAGAAGTACCTATTGATGAAATTATTCGACAATACACTTCACCGGGCATGAAGGTTCGACCAGGGGCTACTGTTAAGGTACTAGTTAGTGAAGGCCCTAGAACAGTAACAGTACCTGATCTGAGGTTTGAGGATGAAACAAATGTACCCTATATATTGGAGAATGCTGGATTAGAGGTAGGGACACCTAGATATGAGTTTAGTGATTTTCCTAAAGGAGTTATTATTGAACAAAATCCTAGGGCTGGAGCTTCAGCCGTTGAAGGTACGATTGTGGATTATGTTGTTAGTCAAGGGCCCCAAGAGGTCACATTCCCTATGCCTAACCTCATTGGTGGGACTATTGAAAATGCTAGAAACATTATAGAGCAATTTCAATTGCAAAAAGGTAGTGAAAGACAAGAATATAATGATGAGTATCCTGAAGGCTTAGTTATAGATCAAAGCATTGCTCCAGGAAGCATGACAAGGGAAAATGCATTGATAAACCTTACGGTTAGCAGGGGACCAAAGCCAGTGCAAGAACCTGGAGAAGAAGATATTGAATTAGATATAAAAGAAGATGAAGAAGATGACCAAGAAGATAGTATAAACACTTCCACCACAAATACTTCTACTAAAAATCTTCGAGTGGAGCTACAGGGCTATACAGGTCTTGTAAGCATAAGGGTTAGAAATGTATCTAGTGGTGAAGAAGTATACAATAAAAACCATGATGTTTCAAGAGACGGAGAGACTGTTATGATTCCTATTACTGGAAGAGAAGGACAGGAATTTGAACTATATATCAATAACAAAAAGCACAACAAAAGCATTATACTTTAGGAGGAACTCAATGGAAAAAGGTCGGCTGATTAAAGGAATAGGAGGATTTTATTACGTTGATGTAATGGGAGAAATCTATGAATGTAAGGCTAGAGGAATATTTAGACAACACAATATAACACCTTTAGTAGGGGACCAGGTAATAATATCTGTAACCGATGAAGCAAAAAAAATGGGGGTTGTAGAAAAGGTTCTGGAAAGAAGAACACAATTAATTCGACCAGCTGTTGCAAATGTTGACCAAGCTATTATTGTCTTTGCTGTAACCCAACCAGAACCTAATATATCCCTATTGGACAGATTTTTAATATTGGCAGAAAGTGAAGACCTGGATATTATTATTTGTTTGAATAAAATTGACCTAGTGGAAAAAGAGGTATATGAAACCATCGTTAATATGTATACCTCTGCTGGGTATAAGGTTGTATTAACCAGTTATAAGGACAATGATAGTATATTAAATCTTAGGAGGATGCTACTAGAGAAAACCAGTGTTTTTGCAGGTCCTTCAGGAGTGGGGAAATCAACCCTATTAAATAAAGTTGATCCAAGGCTTAAATTAAAAACAGGGGTAATCAGCCAAAAAACAGCTAGGGGCAAACATACTACTAGACATGCTGAACTCATTGCTATTGAAAGAGAAAGCTGGGTTGTGGATACTCCAGGGTTTAGTGCATTAAACGTAGATTTTATTGATGAAGGAGAACTTTCCTTTTACTTTCCTGAATTTTTACCCTGTCTTGAGGAATGTAAGTTTGCCTCTTGTTACCATATGGATGAACCTAAATGTGGTGTTAAAAAAGGGTTGAAGGAAGGCAAGGTTTCAGAGCAACGTTATAGCAGCTATTTACAGCTTATACAGGAAATTAGAAATAGTAGGAGGTTTTAATTAATGATTAAATTAGCACCATCTATATTATCCGCAGACTTTAGTAATCTGTTGGCAGAAGTGGAAAAAGTGGAGAAGGCTGGATGTGATTTATTACATATTGATGTGATGGATGGACATTTTGTACCCAATATTACCTTAGGTCCACCTATAGTAAAAAGTTTAAAAGGAAAAACAAAAATGCCCTTTGATGTTCATCTTATGATAGAAAAACCCGATAACTATATTGGAGATTTTGTAGAAGCAGGTGCTGACATTATATCAGTTCATAGTGAAGCATGTACTCATCTACATAGAACAGTACAACATATAAAAAAACATGGGGTTAAAGCTGCAATAGCTTTAAATCCTGCTACACCATTGAGTGTTTTAGACTATGTCCTGGAGGACTTGGATATGATTCTAATTATGACTGTTAATCCAGGGTTTGGAGGACAAAGCTTTATACCTAGCACCATTGATAAAATAAAAGCATTAAAAAATATGATTGAAAGAAGAAATCTAAACATAGATATTCAAGTAGATGGTGGGATAAAGCCTGATAATATTCATTTGGTTACGGAAGCTGGTGCCAATGTAATCGTAGCAGGATCAGCTATATTTAATAGTGAGGATATAATGACTACAGTAGAATTAATGCGAAAAAATGCTGAGTAAAGAGGGAGCGTTATGGAGGTTATAATTATAGCCAATGGTGATATAGAAGACTTAGAATATGTTAGAAATATTGCAACTGACAAATATATCATTTGTGCCGATGGAGCTGCTAAATATTTAACCCAGTTGCTGATAATACCGAATCTATTAGTGGGAGATTTGGATTCCATAGCTTCTCAAGATTTAGATTGGATGATGGAAAAAGGGGTAAACTTCAAAAAATTCCCTACTAGGAAAGATCAAACAGATACTGAGTTAGCAGTGGAATACGCGTTAGATTTGCAGCCCAAGGCTATAACAATTATTGGAGCATTAGGCTCAAGACAGGATCATAGCTTAGCCAATGTTATGCTACTATGGAAGATACTTAATAGTAGCAACAATAGCATAAAAGCCAAAATTATTAATGAAAAAAATGAAATTATGATAACCAATAGCACACTATCGGTTAGAGGAGAGATAGGAGAAGTCCTTTCAATTATTCCTTTAACGGATATAGTAAAGGGAGTTACCCTTAAAGGCTTAGAATATCCTTTAGAAAACAAAGATATTGTTAGAGGGAGTACTTTAGGAGTAAGTAATGTATTTGCAACAGATAAAGCATATATTTCTATTGAAGAGGGAATATTAATTATTATTAAGTCAAGAGATTAACAATGAAATGTCACCTAATATTTTTTATAAGGTGGCATTTTTATTTTTTTTGAATATTATATTAGTAATAAACAGTTCAGGTAGGTGATTTGATGTTTCGAAGAAGAAGAAGAGGATTATCCTTTACAAAGATTATTGGACTTATTATATTCACCATAGGTATTGGAATATTTTTCTATATTATTCCCTTTAAGTTATGGATTTTTATATTTGCCTTTATTTGTATGGCAATAGGTATATTACTATATAATTTTTGAAACAAAAAAAGCCTACCCATTTTAGGTGGCTTTTTTTATTTATATTGCTCTTTCTACTTTACCAGAACGTAAGCATCTTGTACATATGTTGATTCTTTTTGGTGTACCATCAATGATAGCTTTTACTCTTCTTAGATTTGGTAACCAAGTTCTTTTGCTATGACGGTTAGAGTGGCTAACTTGATTTCCATATACTTTGCCTTTTTCACATACATCACATACTCTTGCCATTATGAACACCTCCTTCAAGCCCATGTTCAAACTTTAAAAACATTATAATATTATCATAATACCACTTCTTTTGCAACATGAATATGAAAATAATTGAAGTTAGTATATATATTTAGGGTAATAATAATAGACAAGGGTTGATTCATCGTTTTGTTATTGAACTATTTAATAGTTTCATATACAATAATTATATATATTTTAAATATATAATAAAAGGGATCACATATATTATTATATATTATTAGGGAAATACTAAAAAAATAAACTAAACTTGTAAAAATAAAGGAGGTTAAAAGATGCCAGGAAAATTAACCAATGATATTGGAACAATAGTTATTGATGACAATGTATTAGCTTCCATAGCCGGTGCTTCAGCTATGGAATGTTATGGATTGGTAGGGATGGCTGCAAAATCAGCAGCTGGAGGCCTAGTAGAGCTCTTAAAAAGAGAACATTCCAGTAAAGGTGTAAAGGTATATACAGAAAATGATGAAATAACTATTGAACTGTTTGTTATTGTAGAATTTGGCACAAGAGTATCTGTTGTAGCTAATAACATCATTGAAAAAGTAAAATACAATATTGAACATTTAACCGGTATGAATGTTAAAAAGGTGAATATTAACGTACAGGGTGTTAGAGTTCAAAAGTAATTTGAGGAGGTACAGGACTTGAAAATTGAATACATAGATCAACAACTATTGAGACAAATGCTTTTAGCAGGAGCACAATCTCTAGAGGCAAATAAGAAAGTGGTTAATGCACTAAATGTATTTCCTGTTCCTGATGGTGATACGGGGACCAATATGTCTTTAACAATGCAATCAGCTGTTAAAGAAATAAAAACTAATAAAGCCAATACATTAGAAGAAGTAGCCAGTTTAGTAGCTAATGGCTCTCTAATGGGGGCCCGAGGAAATTCAGGTGTAATACTATCTCAGCTTTTAAGAGGGTTTGCTAAAGGAGTAAGAGGTAAGGAAAGACTTAATACAAGGGATCTTGCTGATGCATTAAAATTAGCCTCTGATACCGCCTATAAAGCTGTAATGAAACCAGTGGAAGGAACTATTCTAACAGTAGCCCGTGAAAGTGCAGAACAAGCCATTATTATAGCTAAAAAAGAAAAGAGTATTACAACATTTCTAGAAAAAGTTATTCTTCAGGCAGAAGAAACCCTAAAAAGAACACCTGATATGTTAAAGGTTTTGAAGGACGCTGGTGTGGTGGACTCTGGAGGTAAAGGATTAATTTATATATACTTAGGTGCATTAGGAGCTCTAACAGGAAATGCTCCTACTACAGAGGACCTAGAGATTATACAACAAACCGTTGAACATGAAGAATATGTTGAAGGAAACATTGAGTTTGGTTATTGTACAGAATTTATCATTAACGCTCCTAATGCAAATGTGAAAAAACTTCAAAACATCTTAAAGGATTATGGGGATTCTATGTTGGTTGTAGGGAACGAAAATGTTGTAAAGATTCATATTCACACAAATAATCCTGGTGAAGTATTAGAGCATGGATTAAAGTTAGGTTACTTAAGTGATATAAAAATAGATAATATGAGATTACAGCATAGAAATCAAAACTTTGATAATTTTGATAATGCTAAATCAATGGCTAAAAAAGCAAAAAAACAGTATGGATTTATAACAGTAACCATGGGTGAAGGTTTAACAAAAATCTTTAAAGACTTCGATATTGACGCTGTTATTGAAGGTGGTCAAACTATGAATCCAAGTACTGAAGATTTTGTAAAGGCTATTGACACCATCGATGCTGAAACAATATTTATTTTACCAAACAATAGCAACATTATAATGGCGGCAAATCAAGCAAAAAACATTTCTAGTAAAGACATAAGAGTAATACCCACTAAATCAGTGCCCCAGGGTATAGCATCTTTAATGGTCTTCAATTTAGAAAATCAACCTGAAGATAATGAAACTCAAATGGTTGAAGCCATTAAGACGGTAAAAACAGGACAAGTAACCTATGCTGTAAGAGATACTAGCTATAATGACATACCTATCAACCAAGGAGATATTTTAGGTATTGCAGATGGCCAAATTCAATCAGTAGGTAAAGCTGTGGAAAAAGTATCTATTGAACTTTTGAGTAAAATGATAACAGAAAATGATGAAATGATTACTATTTTTTATGGTGAGGATACAAAAGAAGAAGAAGTAAAAAAACTTGGGGAGGAATTGGAAGAACTTTTCCCAGATTGTGATATTGAACTATATTATGGGGGTCAGCCTTTATATTACTATATATTCTCGGTTGAATAAAAAATTTTAAAGTAGTGATGGGTTATAGGAGTGAAAGTATCTATGGAAGTGCTGAAAAAGGATATACAGTATATTAAAGGAGTGGGACCTAAAAGGCTATACCTACTAAATAAAATGAAGATTTACAATGTAGAAGATATGTTATATCACTTCCCTAGGGACTATGAAAACCGTAGCATTTCTAAAAAAATAATTGATATAAAACCAGGGGAAAAAACAACCCTATATGGCGTAGTTGCACGAGGATGTCAATCTACCTACGTCAGAAAAGGACTATCTATAAATAAATATTTAGTTAAAGACTCTACTGGATATATAAATATTGTTTTTTTTAATCAGCCCTATATGAAAAATAAATTTAAACCAAATGATACACTAATGATAAACGGGAAGGTAAAGATGGGTCTACAGGGGTTAGAGATGACAAATCCTGTCTATGAAAAAGTTGAAGCTAATAGGGCTACTTTTTCTACAGATGGTATTATCCCCATATATCCCTCTACAGAAGGTTTTAGTCAAAGTCAAATTATCAATATTCAAAAAAATATTTTAGAAGAAGACCTTAACCATATAATAGACTATTTACCTGATAAGCTAGTTACCAGAAATAAACTATGTAATTTGAGTTATGCTTTGAGACACATTCATTTGCCAGCATCTATACAACATTTAAGAATAGCAAAATACAGATTGGTTTTTGATGAATTATTTCTGCTACAGCTTGCCCTTATAAAAATTAAAAAAAATACTTTAAAAGAAGAAAAAACCGTTTCCCTTAAGGAAAATACACAAATAGATAAATTGATTAAAAATCTACCTTTCTCCCTAACTAATTCCCAAAAAAATGTTTTGGAGGAGATTTTCAAAGATTTAGAGAAGGATATTCCTATGAATCGATTAGTTCAGGGGGATGTAGGCTCAGGGAAGACAGTAGTAGCGGTTATTGCTCTATATAAGGCTGTTATTAATGGTTGTCAAGGAGCTTTAATGGCACCTACGGAAATATTAGCAGAACAGCATTATAAATCATTAGAACAGCTACTAGAGCCTTTAGGGATACGAGTAGGGTTACTTATCGGAAGTCTAACTAAAACAAAAAAACAAAAACTATTGGATGACATACAAAAAGGTGAAATTGACATTATTATAGGTACCCATGCACTTATTCAGGAATCCGTATATTTTAAACGATTGGCTTTAGTAGTAACGGATGAACAGCATCGTTTTGGTGTTAGACAAAGAGCTACTCTAGTGGCTAAAGGAGATAATCCACATATTTTAGTTATGACAGCTACACCTATTCCTAGGACCTTAGCACTGATTTTGTATGGAGACTTAGATATTTCTATTATTGATGAATTGCCTCCGGGGCGAAAAGAAATAAAAACCTATTGTTTGACATCGGAAGAGAAGGATAGAGGCTATAACTTTGCTAAAAATCAGTTGGAATTAGGAAGACAAGTTTATATTGTATGTCCTTTGGTAGAAGAATCAGAAGCAATAGAGGCTAAAGCCGCTACAGAAATTAAAGAGGAACTGGAAAAAAGTTATTTTCTTAATTATAAAGTAGGCTTACTACATGGAAAGATGAATCCTAAAGATAAAGAAGAGGTTATGAAGCAGTTTGTGGAAAATAAACTTCATGTACTGGTGGCTACTACTGTGATTGAGGTAGGGGTTAATGTACCAAATGCTACTGTTATGATTATAGAAAATGCAGAACGATTTGGACTAGCTCAACTCCATCAGCTAAGGGGAAGGGTTGGTAGAGGTTCTGAACAATCCTATTGTATTCTAATTCATAATAATAAAAGTAAAATAGCAAAGGAACGTATGAAAATTATGGAGGAGACTACCGATGGTTTTATTATATCGGAAAAAGATCTGGAAATTAGGGGTCCTGGAGAATTTTTTGGTCTACGACAACACGGATTACCAGATTTAAAAATAGCCAACCTATTTAAGCATATGAAAATATTAAAAAAAGTTCAAGAAGAAATAGAGGACCTTTTAAAGGAGGATCCCTATTTAAATTTTGAAAAATATCCTCAATTGAAATTAAAATTACAAGAAAAATTTCAAGGGTTTGAAGGAATTTAAGAACAGAAATGCTTATAATAAAAGGAGCAACGTAGTTAGTTGTTCCTTTTATTGTTAAGTATAAAAACAGGAAAAAAGTTGTACAATGGAAAATATATAAAAATATTTTGTTACAGAATAAGCAATGTGTTAAAATATAAATAGAATCATTGGAGGAGGAAGTATATGCGAATTATTGCAGGTAAAGCTAGGGGACTTAGGCTCATGGCACCAAAGGATTTACAAGTAAGGCCTACCTCAGATCGTGTTAAAGAATCTATTTTTAATATTATACAAAACAGTTTATACGATAGTATAGTTATTGATCTTTTTGCTGGGACTGGAAACTTAGGTATCGAAGCTTTATCTAGAAATGCACAAAAGGCATACTTTGTAGAACAAAGCAAAACAAATATAGAAATAATTAAAGAAAATTTAAATAAAACTAGATTTACTGAGATAGGAGAAGTAATAAATGGTGATGTGATTTTTAGTATACATAAGCTAGCTCTTAAAGGTGTACAAGGAGATATTATATTTATGGATCCCCCCTACAATCAAGGATGGCCTATTAAAGTATTGGAAGAAATTTACAAAAAACAAATAGTGACTTCCTCGGGGATTATTATAGTGGAACACGATAAAAATGAAAATTTATTAGATGAAGTTCACGGATTATTTAGATTTAGGAAAAAAGACTATGGCAATACCACTATGTCCTTTTATAAGCTAAGGGAGGAAATTTAAATGAAAATAGGCATTTATCCAGGAAGCTTTGACCCAATTACCAATGGACATTTGGATATTATTGAAAGAGCTTCAAAGATATGTGATAAAGTGATTGTAGGAGTACTGGAAAATCCTAGTAAAAACCCCATATTTACTTTATCAGAAAGAGTAGAATTAATTGAAAAAGTTGTTAAAGATTATAGCAACGTAACGGTAGATTGCTTTTCAGGACTTTTGATAGACTATGCTAATAAAAAGGACGCAAAAGTTATTATTAAAGGACTAAGAGCTGTATCAGATTTTGAATATGAATTTCAAATGGCACTAATGAATAGGAAACTAGCTCCAGAGGTTGAAACAATTTTTTTAATGACCAGTAGCAAAAATTCTTATCTTAGTTCTAGTTTAGTAAAGGAAGTAGCTAAGTTTGGAGGGTGTATTGAAGGTTTAGTACCAGATATAATTAAAAAGGCGATTTTAAAGAAAATATAGAAGTGTTAGGGGGATGTGTTATGGATGTACTAAAAATGCTAGAAGAATTAGAGGAAATTGTTGAAAGTGGTTCATCTATACCTTTTGCACAGAAGGTATTAGTAGATAAACATGAAATACTGGAAATAATTAAAGAGATAAGAATTCATTTGCCAGATGAAGTAAAGCAAGCCCAGTGGATAAAAGAGGAAAGACAAAGGATTTTGGTTGAAGCACAGCAGGAAGCTGATACTGTTATACAGGAAGCCAATGAGCATATAGCCACTATGGTAGAACAGGATGAAATTACTAGATTAGCCATTAAACAGGCAGAGGAGATTACAGCTCAGGCTCAAATTGGAGCTAAAGAAATGCGCCTAGGGGCTAGGGATTATGCTGATGAACTGTTATCTAGAGTTGAAAATACATTGAATGAGTTAGCGGAAACCGTGAAAAATAATAGGGATGAGCTTAAAGGGATGAAGTAGAATGCTTCATCCCTTTAAAAGAATAATTTTTTTTCTTTGTTTTTGAACAGGGATATTATATATAAGACTATTCCCACCAATACAGAAATAAACAAAAGACCTACTAATATAACAATAAAAATTTCTACTGAAATTTTTAGATTATCCATGATGGTTTTAGATAATGATAAAGCTTCATGAGAAGAAGTAGCAGGTATAGTAATAGTAAAGAATGTTGTAAATATAGGATATAATAAATAAACTAAAATATAGGAAAATATACCGTGAAGCAGCTTGGCAAAAATATATAAATAAGAATTAATATCAGTAGTACTAATAATACTAATAGATTGTGCATGAATAGAAAAACCACTCCAGCCAATGATAAAACCAGCGGCTGCAATACGATTGACAAGGCTGGCACTAAAGGTTTCAGCTGCTAACTTGCAGCCCATAGTAATTTCTAAGAAACCAGTGATGAGGGCTTCAATAATAGCAAAATCAACATGGAAAGGTTTTAGGATAAAATATAAACTACTAGATAACAATTCTACAAATCCTATAATATTAAGAATGTTGATGATAACCGCAAAAAGAACAATAAACCCCCCCACCATTAACATTGTGTTAATTGACTCCTTAACAGCATTTCCTAGCAAAATTCCAAAGGGCGGGTTTTTCCTTCTACTGCTGTTTAATTGATAAAAAGCTTTTCTAAATAGACTATTATGTTTAGTTGTAGAAAAGGTTGTTAAATTGTTAGAAGTAGATCTTTTATAAAATCTAAAAAGAAAACCAACTACGATGGCAGCACTATAATGACAAATTGTTAACAAAATTCCTATCTCTGAAGATTGAAACATTCCTATAGAAACAGCACCAATCAAAAACAACGGCCCTGAAGTGCTGCAAAAAGAAACTAAGCGTTGTGCTTCCGCTTTGGAGATGAAATTATCTTTCCTTAACCTTGTAGTGATTTTGACACCTACTGGATAACCAGAGGTAATGCTCATTGCGAAAGCAAAGGAACCTTCCCCGGGAACATTAAAAAGTGGACGCATAACCGGCTCTAATAAAGTGCCAATAAACTTTACAACACCTAAACCCACTAACAACTCAGATCCTATAAAAAAAGGAAGCAGGGCTGGTAATACAACAGTGAACCAAATTTTCAAACCATCGTAGGCTGCTTTAACCGATTGATTTGGGAAAATCATTATACATATAACTAATAGGACTACAATTAGTATGATAAAATAATCAAAAAAATATCTGCGGACCTTTTCCTTGTATTTTTCACAAAGGAACAATATTAAACTAAACATTAAAAATAAAAAAGCTACTATAAAAATAACCTGCATAGTATTCCCCCTAAATAAAAATCCCTTTTATTGAATGATTATTGGTAAAATTAAAACCTAATAAATATATATTTATCTATAAAATATATATTCGTTTTTAAAGGGGGTAAAAATGAAATATTAAAATTTATAATAGTAGGGACTTAAATAAAAATCCAATGGACGTCTAGCATATTCTCTATTTTTTAGGGCTAAAGCATATATATTGGTGGATTGAATATCTGCATGAAGCATCTTTTTTGCTATTTCATTTTGGGGGTTATAGTGATTTATTTTACTAACAATAGGCAATTTAGCCCGGGATTTCATCAACTTCAAAAGCTCTCTACCTTTATTATTAAAGGCAAGCACCCTTATATATTGAGGGCCCTTCTTGTTGAAGGTCACAATATCATTCTTTTTGATATTTAATAGTACATGCATAGAAATTCTTTGAATCCGGGTTAATGTATATCTTTTACTCTTAATACAATTGTACAGCTCCGATAAAGAACATGAATTTTCACTGCAGTAATGAATTTTATTTTCTAAACCCTCCACTACATCAAAATAACTTGAGAGGTTTTCTAAGGATTCTCGTCTTAATAGGGTTAAAATAGCATCTTGGAAATCCTCTTTAAAAACCGGGGCTACACCCTCTTTAAAGGCTTCCTGTAAAACATTAAAAGTAGTGAGGGGAACTACATTTCTTATTTTGTCAATAAATCTATCCCTTTTAATAGTTTCTCGAATTGCAGTAGCACTAGCAATGGGAGAAGTAATATCAGTTGAATGATATGGGGCTATTAATCGAGGAATGGTATAGGGAGTAATAGAAGATTTAAGCTTCCTTAAAACCTTCAGGTATTCAATAGCTAAAATATTATTTGGATTGTTCATAATTTTTTCAATATCAAACAAATCATTTTCATCAAAGTCATATTGAATTTTCAAATAATTTACCAATGCTTTTGACCTAGCGACTGGAAAGGGTACACCCTCCTTCATATGGATTTTAAGATAATTTTCAAAGTCGGCAGGTGAGTCCTCCAGGATTTCAGCAATTCTCCTCAAGAGGGGTACTTTACCATACTCACTTCCAAAGCAAATAACGTCAACTATCCCCATAGAATCCAGTAAAAAAACAGAGCCATAAGCAAATAATTCTGCTGTGGCACAGGAATAAGGGGTGGGAAGCTCGATAACTAAATCAACACCAGCTTCTACTGCCATCTTAGCTCTAGCCCATTTATGTATCAAAGCGGGTTCTCCTCTTTGTAGAAAATTACCACTCATCACGGCAACGGTATGGGTGGAACTAGTAACTTCCTTTGATTTATTTAAGTGATATAAATGACCATTATGAAAAGGATTATATTCAGTAATTAAGCCTAATATTTTCATAAAAACCTCCAGCTAGTAAAGTTTAAAATGATTTTTCATATATATAGTTATTTTAATCTATCCCATAGAATTTAGCAAAACAAAACAAAAAAATCATATGTATAGTTTAAAACAAATAAGGTTATTTTACTAAGTGTGTCCAATAAATCATATATTAGGCTATGAAAAAATAGAAAAACTTAGAGTTGGTTTAAGAAAAGTTTTGTAAAACCTTGAAAAAACATTAAAAATTTATTATGATTGATATGTCAGAATAAAACTTGATAATTCTTTATCAAACTATTTATTATTATATTATATTAGGAGGTATTAAGTACAAATGAAAGTATTAGTTATGAACTGTGGTAGTTCATCTCTCAAGTATCAACTTATCAACATGGAAAATGAAGAGTTATTAGCTAAAGGTATTGCAGAAAGAATAGGAATTGAGGGTTCCTTTGTAAAGCATGAAACAACAGGAAAAGAAAAAGTTCTTATAGAGGAATCAATGGCGGATCATAAAGTAGCGATAAAATTCGTTATTGAGGCTTTAACCCATAGTCAACATGGGGCAATAAAATCTATGGACGAGATTGCTGCTGTGGGTCATAGAGTTGTACATGGAGGAGAAAAATTCTCAGGGTCTATAATTATTGATGCGGAAGTAAAAACTGTTTTAGAGGAATGTTCAGAATTAGCACCACTACATAATCCTCCTAACTTAATGGGAATTAATGCCTGCCAAGAGATTTTACCTAATGTACCTATGGTAGGAGTATTTGATACAGCCTTCCATCAAACAATGCCTAAGGAATCCTATATGTATGCTCTTCCTTACGAATTGTATGAAAAGCATAAAATCAGAAGATATGGTTTCCATGGCACATCCCATAAATATGTTGCTATGAAGGCTGCGGAATTACTAGGAAAATCTATAGAAGACTTAAAGCTTGTAACATGTCATTTAGGAAACGGAGCAAGTGTAGCTGCAGTAAAAAATGGCAAATCTATAGATACTAGCATGGGTTTAACACCATTAGAAGGTTTAGTAATGGGAACAAGGTGTGGGGACATGGACCCTGCTATCATTGCCTTCTGGATGGAAAAAGAAGGCCTATCTATAGCTGAAGTAAATAACGCAATGAATAAAAAATCTGGGGTATTAGGCTTATCAGGTGTAAGCAGTGACTTTAGAGATATAGAAGAAGCAGCTAGTGCAGGTAATGAAAGAGCACAATTAGCATTAGATGTATATTACCAAAGAGTAAAGAAATACATTGGCGCTTATGCTGCTGAAATGGGTGGCTTAGATGCAGTAATCTTTACAGCAGGATTAGGTGAAAATTCGACTGTAGCTAGAAAAGAAATCTGTAAAGGTCTTGAATTCTTAGGAATTAAGATTGATGATGATAAAAATGATGTTCGTGGTAAAGAAACAGTTGTAACAACA
The DNA here is from genome assembly GCF_900100845.1 of Natronincola ferrireducens. Taxonomy (NCBI): domain Bacteria; kingdom Bacillati; phylum Bacillota; class Clostridia; order Peptostreptococcales; family Natronincolaceae; genus Natronincola; species Natronincola ferrireducens. The sequence goes on from NZ_FNFP01000002.1 coordinate 165,166, forward strand.
GATGATTCTAGTGTGAAGGTATTATTAATTCCAACAAATGAAGAATTGATGATAGCAAGAGAAACAAAAAGTTTAGTAGGCTAACAAGGAAAAAGGTAGGGAGGAAGGATTCTCTGCCTTTTCTTTGTCTAATAAATTTTATCTATCAAGATAAAGTACTTGACAAATGTACGATTGATTTGTATAATCAATTTTGTTGATATATTGGTAGCGAGCTTTTCCTTAAGGACAAAATATAAGATTTAATGTTGGATAAATAAAGAAATACCTTCATAATAAATAGAGGTGAGAACTTTGAAGCTTGATTTATACACCGTAAAAATAGGGGATCAAGATAAACTTACTTTTAATTTTACTGTAAATCATAATCCTATCAATTACTATGGAGATGTTCTTAAGGTAATAGAACCTATAGAAATAATAGGGACAGTATATAATGTAGGCAACAAGATCTTTTTAAACTGTAGTATTGAAACGGACTTAGAAGTAAATTGTGGAAGATGCTTAAAGTCCTTTACTTATCCCCTCAAAACTAAAATGGATGTTGAATTAATTCAGGAGGATGAAGTCCAAGAAGAGGACTATTCTGATGATATTATTACTTACAAAGACAATACGATAGACTTCAGCGAAATTGCTAAAGAGCAAATTATAACCAGCATTCCTATGAAGGTTGTATGCAGTAAAGACTGTAAAGGTTTATGTGAAGCGTGTGGCACAGATTTAAATATAGAGCCATGTCGATGCAATACTAACAAAGATAGAGATATAGATCCTCGATTGGCTAAATTAAAAGAGTTGCTACAACAAGATTAAGGAGGTGTTAAGCATGGCAGTACCAAAGCGAAAAACAAGCAAATCAAAAAGAGACATGAGAAGAGCAGCAAATTCTAAATATGTTGCACCAGGGTATGTAAAGTGCCCACAATGTCACGAGCCTAAGTTATCACATCGTGTATGTCCAGAATGTGGATATTACAAAAATAAAGAAGTAATTTCAGTAAATGAATAATTATGACAAAAAATAGTAATGACCCCTCATTACTATTTTTTTGTTATCTAAAAATAACTGATTGGTGAAATAAAGATCGGTTGTTTTTTTATTGAAGAGGTAATAATTTTCAAAAAATAACATTATAAAACATACTATTTTTTAAAATAATAAGCATAAACCACTTGATTTTTCAGTATCAATAATATATACTAATCATTAGTATCAGGTACTAATTTTTAGTACTAATTACGGGGTGAAAAAATGAAGAAAACAGGGAGATCCAGCAAATCTAATAGACAGAAAAGATTAATAGAATTGATTAAGGAAGAACCTTTTTTGACGGATGAAGACTTATCAACAAAATTCAATGTAAGCATACAAACTATACGACTAGATAGATTAGAATTAGGAATTCCAGAATTAAGGGAACGAATTAAAAATGTAGCAGAAAAAAATTATAAAAAAGTAAGAAGTATTGTAGGAACAGAAATTGTTGGAGAGCTAATTGATTTAAATTTAGGTGAAAGTGGTATATCTGTTTTGGAGACAACGACAGATATGGCCTTCAGTAAAAACAATATTGTTAGGGGCCATCATATTTTTTCTCAGGCTGAGTCTTTAGCCATGGCGGTTATTGATGCTGAAGTAGCATTGACTGGAGTATCCAACATTAAATACTTAAACCCTGTTAAGGCTGGGGATAAAGCGGTAGCAAAAGCAGAGGTAGTACGAGTAAGGGGAAACAATCACTTTGTGCATGTTCGTATTAAAGTAGATCAAATACAAGTTTTTAGAGGAAAATTTATATTGGTGGTCATTGATAATTAGAAAGGAGGGCTATAATGAAAATTGTCGTTGATGCAATGGGTGGCGATCATGGACCTGTTGTTACTGTGCCAGGAGCTATTGAGGCTGTTAATGATTATAATATAGAAATTATTCTAACTGGAGATCAAGAAAAGATTCAGAAGGAATTAGATAAATATAGTTATTCTAAAGAAAGAATAAAAATTATTCATTGTAGTGAAGAAATTAGCAATGAAGATAAACCCGTTGCTGCTATCCGAAGAAAAAAGGATTCCTCCATGGTTGTGGGTTTAAATCTAGTAAAAACGAAGGAAGCTGATGCTATTATATCAGCTGGAAATACAGGTGCGCTATTGGCAGGGGGATTATTTATATTAGGAAGAATAAAAGGAATCGATAGACCCGCCCTGGCTCCTGTGTACCCAACTACAGAGGGAGTTGCTGTGTTAATTGATGGTGGAGCCAATGCCGACTGTAGACCAAGGAATTTTTTAGAATTTGGTATTATGGGAGATGTCTATGCATCAAAAGTTATTGGCATACAAAATCCTAATGTATGTATTGTTAGCATTGGTGTTGAAGAAGGTAAAGGCAATGAAATTACAAAGGAATCCTATAAGCTGTGCAAGGAGAAGGCAAGGTTTAATTTTGGTGGGAATGTAGAAGCCCGTGATATTCCTTCTGGGTATGCAGACGTTATTATTTGTGATGGATTTACAGGTAATGTTATTCTGAAGCTGACTGAGGGAATTGCTAGCACAATATTTGGTGCACTAAAAGAAGAGTTCACAAAAAATATATTACGTAAACTTGGAGCTGTAATTCTTAAATCAGGGTTGAAGAACTTTAAGAAGCGTTTTGACTATACGGAGTACGGTGGAGCTCCTTTTTTAGGGGTACAGGGTAACTTAATAAAAGCCCACGGCAGTTCTAATGCTAAAGCTATAAAAAATGCAATTAGGCAAGCAAAGACCTTTGTAGAGAATAATGTAGTAGAACATATTGAAATGGAAATTAAGGAGCTAGGGGAGGATGGACTTGACTAAACAATTTACTGCTAAAATAACTGGTACAGGAAGCTATTTACCAGAAAAAGTATTGACGAATAATGATTTAGCAAAAATAGTTGATACCTCGGATGAATGGATAAGAACTAGAACAGGGATTACTCAAAGAAGAATGGCTGACCAAGAAACTGCTACATCTGATTTAGCTACAAAGGCGGCAGAGAGAGCTATAGAAGATGCTGGCATTACAGCAGAAGATATAGACTTAATTATTGTAGCCACAGCCACACCGGATATGGCATTTCCATCAACGGCATGTATTGTACAAAAAAATATTGGTGCTATAAATGCTTCTGCATTTGATCTAGAAGCAGCCTGTACAGGATTTCTTTACGGATTGACGATTGGTGAACAATTTATTAAAACTGGATTTTATAAGAGGATACTAATCATTGGTGCAGAGGTTTTAACAAAGGTTTTAGATTGGAAGGATCGTAATACTTGTGTGTTGTTTGGAGATGGGGCAGGAGCTGTAATTCTAGAGAGGAGTGAAGAAGGTGATGGTATATTGTCTTCTTATCTAGGATCTGATGGTAAAAGTGGAGAGTGCTTAACTCTACCAGGAGGTGGCTCTAGATTACCAGCAAGCTATGAAACCATTGATAACAGACTTCATTATATTAAAATGGAGGGCACTGAAGTGTTTAAGTTCGCCGTCAGAGTAATGGGAAGCTCTGCTTTGAAGGCTTTAGAAGGAAGCAACATCAAATTGGAAGAGGTGGATTTTTTAGTTCCCCACCAAGCCAATATAAGAATTATAGAAGCAGCTGCAAAGCGCTTACATTTATCAATGGATAAGGTGTATGTAAACCTAGATCAATATGGAAATATGTCAGCTGCATCTGTGCCAGTTGCACTAGATGAAGCCGTGAAAAAAGGTTGTATAAAAAAAGGAGATGTTGTTGTTTTAGTAGCCTTTGGTGGTGGATTAACCTGGGGTTCCTCGGTAATAAAATGGTCGAAGTAAAGATAGGAGAAGGTGATATAGATGCTACGAACAGACCTATGTAAGATTTTAAATATTGAGTATCCCATTATTCAAGGGGGGATGGCATGGCTTGCTACTGCTGAATTAGCAGCAGCTGTATCAAATGCTGGTGGTTTAGGGGTCATTGCTGCTGGGAATGCTCCAAGTGAAGTTGTTGAAAAAGAAATTTTGAAGGCTAAAGAATTGACAGATAAACCCTTTGGAGTAAACGTCATGCTATTATCTCCCTTTTTAGAGGAGGTCATGGAAGTTATCTATAGGCACAAGGTACCAGTTGTTACAACGGGGGCTGGTAACCCTGGCAAGTATATTAAGAAGCTAAAGGAAGTAGGTACGAAAATTGTACCTGTTGTGCCTTCAGTAGCCCTTGCAAGAAGAATGGAAAGCTTAGGGGTTGATGCTGTAATTGTAGAAGGTACAGAGGCAGGTGGCCACGTTGGAGAACTAACAACCTTTGTATTAGTACCACAGGTAGCAGATGAATTAAAGATTCCTGTTATTGCAGCTGGTGGTATTGTTGATGGCAGAGGATTAGTTGCGGCTTTAGCATTAGGAGCTAAGGGTGTACAAATGGGTACTCGATTTATTTGTTCAAATGAGTGTACCGTTCATGACAGGTATAAGGAGATAGTGATAAAGGCTAAGGATAGAGATGCAATTGTTACTGCTAGAAGCACTGGACATCCTGTAAGGGTTTTAAAAAATAAGTTTGCTAAAGAACTTGTAAAGTTAGAGAAAGAAGGTATATCTCCTGAAGAATTAGAAAAGATAGGGGTAGGGAGATTAAGACTAGCAGTAGTAGAAGGAGATGTGGAAAATGGTTCTGTAATGGCAGGTCAAGTAGCAGCTATGGTAAAAACCATTAAGCCATGTCAACAAATCATAGATGAAGTAATAGATCAAGCAGCAGGAATACTCAAGAATTTGAAGGCATAGGGCAAGGAGGAGTAGGAACATGGGAAAAACTGCTTTTGTATTTCCGGGGCAAGGAGCTCAATATGTAGGTATGGGAAAGGAATTTGCTGATAACTTTAAGGTTTCTAAAAGGACCTATGAGGAAGCTAGTGATTTCTTAGGCATAGATATGAAGGGGATTTGTTTTAATGGACCTGACGAGGAACTGGTAAAAACCGAAAATACACAGCCTGCTATATTGACTACTAGCATAGCTATATTAAGGGCTTTAGAGGAATTAGGCATAGACTGTCAAATGACAGCAGGCCTAAGCTTAGGTGAATACGGATCTTTGGTAAAATCCAATGTATTTGAATTTAGTGATGCTGTAAAGTTAGTAAAAAATCGCGGAAAATATATGCAGGAAGCTGTTCCTATAGGGTCAGGGATTATGGCAGCAATTTTAGGCTTAGATAGAAGTCAGTTGGAAGAATGTCTTAAGAGTTGTCGTCAGCATGGCGTTGTTGAAGCTGCGAATTATAATAGTCCTGGACAAATCGTTATATCTGGTGAGGTGGAAGCCGTAAAACTAGCAGTAAAAAAAGCTGTTGAGTTAGGAGCCAAGAAAGCGGTTGTATTACCTGTAAGTGCACCTTTCCATTGTAGTTTATTGAAGCCAGCGGGAGAACGATTAAAGTATGATCTGGAAAACTTAAAAATAAATCCCCCTAAAATTCCGGTAATAACCAATCATGCAGCTCAAATACTAAACTGTAAAACACAAGTTATACCATCCCTAGTGGAACAAGTAAGCAAGTCTGTTTTATGGCAAGATTCTGTTGAATTAATGATAGAAAACGGGGTGGATACTTTTATAGAGATTGGGCCTGGCAAAACCTTGGCTGCCTTTATAAAAAGGATTACAAAGGCTTTAGATAAAAAAGTAAGTATATACAGTATAGAAGATATGAATGGTTTAAAAGCTTTAACAACAAGTTTAGGAGGGATATAATTGAACCTTAAAGGGAAAAGTGCCATTGTAACAGGGGGTTCTAGGGGAATAGGCAAAGCTATTGCATTAGAACTAGCTAAAAATGGGGCAAATGTAATGATTAACTATACCAGTAATCAAAAAGCTGCTGAAGAGGTAGTAAAAGAGTTGGAGTCTTACAATGTCAAAGGAGTTGCAGTACAGTGTGATGTAACCAAAGCTGACGATGTAAAAATGATGATGGATCAAGCCGATGAAAAATTTGATACTATTGACATCTTGGTGAATAATGCTGGTATAACAAAAGATAACCTACTCCTGCGAATGAAGGAGGAGGAATGGCAACAGGTAATGGATGTAAACCTTAAGGGAGTATTCCTGTGTACTAAGGCTGTCATCAGGAAAATGATGAAGCAAAAGTATGGTAAGATTGTCAATATATCATCAGTAGTAGGTGTTACAGGGAATGCAGGACAAGCAAACTATTCGGCTTCTAAAGCTGGTGTGATAGGGTTTACAAAGTCAATAGCAAAGGAAATTGCTGGGAAAAATATTAATGTCAATGCTATTGCCCCAGGATTTATTGATACAGATATGACAGCTGTTTTATCGGATGAGGTAAAGCGTAGTTTAATAAATAATATTCCGTTAAAAAGGTATGGTAAACCTGAAGATATAGCAAATTTGGTTGTATTTTTAAGTAGTGATCAAGCTAATTATATTACTGGTCAAGTTATCCATGTCGATGGAGGCATGGCAATTTAAAATAGAAGCATACTATAATTATAGGGAGGAATTTATAATGGTATTTGAGAAAGTTGTAAAAATTATTGCTGAGCAATTAGGAGTAGAGGATATTGCATCAATTAAAAAAGAGACATCACTGATAAATGATTTAGAGGCAGACTCATTGGATGCAGTAGAAATTATTATGGCTATTGAAGATGAGTTTGATGTTGAAATACCTGATGATGAAGCTGAACATTTTAAAAATATTGGCGACATTGTTACCTTTGTGGAAAAAAATCTATAGGCATAAAAATAGACCTGAGAGCTCCTAACTTCATAGGGGTTTCTCAGGTGTCATTGGTAAAGGAGGACAATATGAAAAAAAGAGTTGTCGTGACGGGATTAGGCTGTGTTACTCCTGTAGGAATAGGCAAAGAATTCTTCTGGAAAGCTCTTACGTCGGGTGTTTGTGGAGTGGATTATATTGAAAAATTTGATACAACAGATTACCCTACCAAAATAGCTGCTGAGGTAAAAGGTTTCAATCCAGAAGAGTATATGGATAAAAAAGAAGCAAAAAAAATGGATAGGTTTACCCAATTCGCCATCGCAGCTTCTAAGTTAGCTGTTGAAGATGCAAAATTAGATATAGAGAATGTAGAAGCTGAGAGGTTTGGTGTAGTTCTTGGGTCAGGAATAGGTGGTATTGAAACCTTTGAAGAACAAAATAACAAGTTAATGGATAGGGGACCAAGAAGGATTAGTCCATTCTTTATACCTATGATGATTACAAATATGGGTTCTGGACAGGTTTCAATGTTTTTCAATGCTAAAGGACCAAATAGTACCGTTGTTACTGCATGTGCATCTTCAACCAATGCTGTGGGAGAAGCCTTTAAAATTATTGAACGCGGAGACGCAGACATTATGATTACAGGTGGGACAGAAGCTTCTATCACACCTCTTGCTATGGCAGGCTTTTGTTCTATGAAGGCTATGTCCACCTATAACGAAGATCCTAAAAAGGCCAGTAGGCCCTTTGATACAAATAGAGATGGGTTTGTTATGGGAGAAGGAGCAGGTATATTAATACTAGAGGATTTAGAGCATGCTCTTAAAAGGGGGGCTCCTATTTATGCTGAAATTGTGGGGTATGGTATGAGTAGTGATGCTTACCATATTACTACACCAGACCCAGAAGGCAAAGGCGCTTCTAGGGCGATGGAAAATGCTTTAAAGGATGCCGATGTTTCCTATGAAAAAATTGATTATATTAATGCCCATGGAACTAGTACCCCTTATAATGATAAGTTTGAAACGATGGCTATCAAAAAAGTGTTTAAGGAGCATGCAAAGAAATTGTGTATAAGCTCAACTAAATCTATGACGGGACATCTATTAGGGGCAGCCGGTGGAGTGGAGGGTATAGCATGTGTTCTAGCTATTTATAATGATAAGGTGCCACCTACCATTAACTATGAAACCCCTGATGAAGAATGTGATTTAGATTATGTTCCAAACGTGGCTAAGGAAAAAGAGGTAAGATATGCTCTTTCTAATTCCTTTGGTTTTGGAGGCCACAATGCTACTATTATTTTCAAAAAGTACGATAAATAAATTTTCAAAAAATAATTATGGAAATAAGTGGGTTTCCATAATTATTTTTTGCATTTATAGGGATTTAATAGTAAAATGTTATTGAATTTATATGATAAATAGAAATACTTTAAAAACTATTGAAAATTGGTATATAGAAAAATCATTCTACTTTAAATTACAACTATGTTAAAATATTTTTTATCATGGTATTTTGGAGGGAAAGCGATGCAATATATAGAGGATCATATAAAGGAATTACAGGAGACATTGAATTATAAATTTAAGGATTTAGAGCTATTAAAGGAAGCCTTAACCCATAGCTCTTATGCAAATGAATCTAAAACTAAAAAGGCCAAATATAATGAACGATTGGAATTTTTAGGAGATTCTATTTTGGGTTTGGTGGTAAGTGAGTATATATTTATGACCTATAAGCATTTACCGGAAGGAGAACTAACAAAGGTTAGAGCCAATGTAGTTTGCGAACCTTCCCTAGCTGTTCAAGCAAGAGGAATAAATTTAGGAAAATATTTACTGCTGGGAAAAGGAGAAGATTTTACCGGTGGGCGACAAAGAGAATCTATATTGGCAGATGCTTTTGAGGCTTTGATTGGGGCTATATATATTGATGGTGGTATTGAAGTTACAAAGAGATTTATCCTGGGTAAGTTTTTGGAGAGTATTGATTTAGCAACTAAAGGCAGTTTGTTTAGAGATTATAAAACCCTTTTGCAGGAACTGCTGCAGAGTAAAACCTCAGAAAAAATTACTTATCATGTTGTTAGAGAACATGGACCTGATCATAACAAAAGTTTTGATGTAGAAGTATTGATAGGGAATAAAGTCATTGGAAGAGGTAGTGGAAAAAGTAAAAAGGAGGCAGAACAAAGAGCTGCCCAAGAAGCAATTAAGCGAGGTTAGATGAAATATGTCAAAAAAACTTTATATTATTCCCATTTTTATACCCCATAAAGGCTGTCCCCATGATTGTAGCTTTTGCAATCAAAAGAAAATAGCCGGAGAAATAATAGATGTTACCTGTAGGGATGTAGATAGAATTATTCATCATTATTTAAATTTATTTTCTGAGCAAGCTAAAACTATAGAGGTTGCCTTTTATGGAGGAAGCTTTACAGGACTGTCTAAGGAAAAACAGATTGAACTTCTAAAGCCAGCTTTTGATATGAAGAAAAAAGGGATTATTCACAGTATTAGGCTGTCAACAAGACCAGATTATATTGACACAGAAATACTAGAGAACTTAAAAGAATATGGTGTTTCTACCATTGAATTAGGTTTGCAATCTACCGATGACAATATACTTCTTTTAAATAATAGGGGACATACAAGGGATGAAATTGTAAAGGCTGCTGTATTAATTAAGGATTTCCAATTTAAATTAGGACTACAAATGATGGTGGGTCTGCTGGGAGACAATAGACAAACAATAGATAAAACTGCTGAGGATATTATTTTATTGAAGCCCGACTTCGTAAGGGTCTATCCAACAGTTGTTATCCAAGATACCTACTTAGAAAAATTGTACTACAAAGGAAAATATAGACCTTTTACCCTAGGGGATACAGTTGAGATTTGCAAGGATCTCTTACTGAAGTTTGAGGAAAAGGATATACCAGTTATCCGCTTAGGATTACAAAGTACTGAGGATATTCAGCAAGGCAAGGCTATTATTGCAGGACCCTATCACCCCGCCTTTAGAGAAATAGTTGAATCTGAGATTTATAAAGATAGAATAGAGACAAAACTTAAAAATAAGCAGTTACTAAAAGAGGCTATATTAACAGTTTATTGTCATCCTAAGGTTATATCAAAAATAGCGGGCTTTAAGCAATGTAACAAGCTATATTTTATTAATAAATATAGCTTGTATAAGATGATAATTAAATCTTGTGATAATATGGAAACAAAAGATGTTAAAGTAGAAATAACTGTTCAATAGAAGACCTTAAAATCTTTTGTAGAGTAATGACCTTATTTTATGATAAAATATCTTTATGGAAATTTTATGGCATGTTTGGAGGGAATATTTTGTATTTAAAAAAGGTAGAGCTTCATGGTTTCAAATCCTTTGCCAATAAAATAGAGATGAGCTTTGAAAAAGGTGTTACTGCAGTAGTAGGGCCAAATGGAAGTGGGAAAAGTAATATTTCAGATGCCATAAGATGGGTCCTTGGGGAACAGAGTGTTAAGTCCCTAAGGGGTAGTAAGATGGAGGATGTTATTTTTTCAGGAACAAGCAATAGAAAGGCTTTAGGTATGGCGGAGGTTTCTCTCACTTTGGATAACAGCTCTCAAATGCTACCAATAGATTATGAAGAAGTCACCATTACAAGAAGGATGTATCGATCTGGAGAAAGTGAATACTATTTAAATAAATCAAACTGTCGTCTGAAGGATATAAGAGAGCTATTAATGGACACAGGAATTGGAAAAGATGGCTATTCTATTATTGGCCAAGGAAAAATTGATGAGATATTAAGTAGTAAATCTGAAGATAGAAGGCAATTGTTTGAAGAAGCTGTAGGAATTGTTAAGTATAAACATAGGAAACAGGAGGCTACAAAAAAAATAAATGCAACAAAGGATAACTTGTTAAGGGTGACAGACATCATTCATGAACTACAAAGTCAATTGGGACCTTTAGAAAAACAAAGTAAAAAAGCTAAAAGGTATACTTCTTTAAAGGAAAATCTCCTAAAGCTGGAGGTAAATCTTTTTATTAAAGAAATTGACAAGATAGATTTAGAGCTAAAACATATCCATCAACAGATGGATATGCTTAAAAAATCATTAGCACTCCAAAATAACGAGAAGGAAAGCTATTTTACTAAGTTGGAAGAAATCCAAAAACAACTGGATTTATGGGAGAATGAGATTGAACATTGTCAAAAAGACTTTTATGCTACACAAGGTGATATTGGTAAAAAAGAAGGAGAAGTTAATTTAAACCAAGAAAAACTAGCACATTTCATAGAAAATATTGAAAGACTTGAAAAAGAAGTTGAAGATATTTATAGGGATAATATAAAGGTTACAAAACAGTTAGAGGAAAAACTGACACAGTTAAAAAATGTAGATACATCATTAAAGGAATTAGAAGAAAATTTAAAGAAAGAAACAATGGAATATGAAAAGATAAATGAGTCTAGCACTATAAAATTACAGGATATAGAGGAATCAAAATCTAGCATCATTAATACGTTAAATGATATATCTGACAAAAAAAGTGATGGTAATAGTTTGAAAACTCTTGTAAACACAATGGATCATCGTATAGGTCAAATTCATAAGGATAGAATAAATTATGAAAAAAAAGAAGAAGAAACACAAAAAAAGATTTGTGATTTACAGCAATCTCTTGAAACAGTATTAAAAAACCTTGAAAAAACAGAAAAAGAAATAACTATAATTACTATAGAAAAAGATAGAATAGAAAATCAACAACAGGATATAGAAAACCAACTAGAAATCATAAAAAATCAAACGAATCATAACCAGTCCAAGAGAAATATTATCGAGGAAATGGAAAGGGAACATGATGGTTACAACAGAAGTGTAAAGAACACCTTAATAGCTTGTAAAAAGGATAAATACTTAGGAGAAGGAATCTATGGTGTTGTAGCCAACTTAATGAAGGTGCCAAAGGGATATGAAACAGCCATAGAAACTGCACTAGGAGCAGCTATACAAAATATTGTTACAAGAAATGAGGAAGATGCTAAAAAACTGATAGCCTATTTAAAAAAACACAACCTAGGCAGAATAACTCTTTTACCATTGACTTCAATGCAGAAAAAATCTATGAATCAAGAGGAATTGGAGATTGTTAAGGAAATTGACAATGCCAAGATTGCTATAGACCTTGTTGAGTTTCATAATCAGTTTTTAAAGGTATTTTCTAATCTATTAGGAAGGGTGGTAGTTGTTCCTAATATAGATATAGGTGTAAAAGCTGCTAAAAAGCTGCACTATAAGCTTAAAATTGTTACTGTAGATGGAGATATCATAAATATTGGGGGTTCTTTAACAGGCGGTAGTTCTACATTTAAGGGTAACAGTATTTTAGGCAGAAAAAGGGAATTGGAAGAACTAAACCAATCGATAGTTATTTTAGAAGAACAAGGCAAGAGATTAAAGGAAAAACGCAACATACTGCTTGAACAACTAAATAATAAGCAACACAAATTAGAAATTTTACATAAACAGCAGCAGGAAAATAAAATTATTGAGGCTACTTTAAAAAGCAAACTTCAACAGGCTAAAGAGGAAAAATATGAAACAACTGATTTTATTCATAGGATGAAGCGAGAACTACAGGAGCTAGAGGAAGCTAAAAAAACCACATTAGAAAAATATAAGCTCATTGAGAGGGCAATACAAGATATGGAGGAGACTATTTCCCAAACAAAACAGATGGTAGAAGGTTATGAAGAAAACATTGTTAAAGAAAAACAGCAATTAGAAAAACTGAATGAAGGAATAACTAAAGGTAAAATTAAGACTGCTACTATAAGAGAACAAAAAAAATCTTTATTGCAGGAAATTGAAAACCTTCAAACAATCTTAAAGTTCAATGAGACCCAGCTAGAGGAAAAAAACAAACGGATAGCTGAGATTAATAAAGACCATAAAATACTTCATCAAGTGATTGAAGAAAATAAAATACAGTTACAAAATTTAATGGGAATACTCAGAGAGTTAGAAAAAAAGTTAGAGGAGTTAAAGAAGAAGAGGCAGGATCTATTACAAGTAGATAAACAGAAAAAGGAAAGTCTCCAACAGATTGAAGAAATAATAAAGGACTTAAATGAAAGTACCTATAAATTGGACATGAAATGTACTAGGTTAGAAATGCAACAGCAAAGCTTTTATAACAAGCTATGGGAGGAATATGAATTAACTTATATTCAAGCAAAGAATATAAGAGAAGATATAACAGACAACATAAATATAGGGAGGGAAATCAAGACTTTAAAGGATGAGATTAAAGGATTGGGTCATATTAATATGGAGTCCATCCAGGAGTATGAAAATGTTAAGGAACGTTATGAATTCTTAACAAATCAAAAAGATGATTTAGAAAAAGCTCGACAAACTTTAGCTAAGGTTATCAAGGATATGGAAGAAACCATGAAAAAGCAGTTTCTAGAAGAGTTCATTAAAATTAGAAAGAATTTTAATGATGTGTTTATTAAGCTTTTTGGTGGTGGAAAGGCTCAGCTTGTTTTAGAGGATGAAAAAGATTTGTTAAATTGTGGTATTGAAATTATTGCTCAGCCACCAGGGAAAAAACTTCAAAGTTTATCTTTGCTATCAGGAGGGGAACGGGCATTAACTGCGATATCTTTATTATTTGGCATATTATTAGTTAAGCCTAGCCCATTCTGTATTTTAGACGAAATTGAAGCAGCGTTGGATGATGCAAATGTTAATAGATTTGCAGGATTTTTGCAGGAACTTTCCCCTGACACCCAGTTTGTTGTTGTTACCCATAGAAGGGGAACAATGGAAAGTGCTGATGCCCTATATGGAGTTACTATGGAGGAAGAAGGTATATCAAAAATTGTTTCAGTTAAATTTACCGATGAAATGAACAATGAAATCGCCAGTTAGGAGGAAACATCTATGTTAAAAAAACTATGGGATAAGATAGCAAAGAAAAATACTGAGTTAAGTAATGATGGCTATGAAGATAAAGAAGGATTAAAGAAAGATTTTAAGGAAGAACAAGAAGAAAATAGTATTGTTGACCCCAATGAAATTTTGGAAGTAGAAACCCATCAGCTAGAGAGTGAAGATAGAAGAGAGATAGAAGAAATAGAAGAAATAGAAGAGATAGAAGCGATAGAAGAGATAGAAGAGATAGAAGAGATAGAAGAGATAGAAGAGATAGAAGAGATAGAAGAGATAGAAGAGATAGAAGAGATAGAAGAAATACTAGAAGAACCAGTAGAAGAACCAGTAGAAAAAATCAGCTTATTTCAACGATTAAAGGAGGGATTGTCCAAAACAAAAAAAGGTATTACCGATAAGATTGATGTTTTGGTTCAATCTTATCAAAGTATAGATGAAGATCTTTTCGAGGAGTTAGAGGAAATTTTAATTACTGCTGATATTGGTGTTAACACAACTATGGAGGTTATAGATGAACTAAGAAATACCATAAAACAAGAAAAGATAAAAGATCCACAAGAAATTAAAAACCTATTAAAACAAAAATTAACTGATATATTGAATCAGCTCTCATCAACGGATTTAAACGTAGAGCCTACACCTTCTATTATACTGGTAGTAGGAGTAAATGGTGTAGGAAAAACTACATCTATCGGGAAGATTGCTCATAGATTAAAGAAACAAGGGAAAAGAGTGCTTTTAGCAGCTGGAGACACTTTTAGAGCGGCCGCTATAGATCAATTAAAGATATGGGGGGATAGAGTAGGAGTTGATGTTATTAAACATCAAGAGGGCTCAGACCCCGCAGCTGTTATTTATGATGCTATTCAAGCGGCTAGAGCTAGAAATATTGATGTATTAATATGTGATACTGCTGGTCGCCTCCATAACAAAAAAAATCTAATGAATGAACTAGGTAAGGTGTTCAAGGTAGTAGAAAGGGAATATCCTCAGGCAACTAAGGAGATATTGCTAGTACTAGATGCAACCACGGGACAAAACGCCATACAGCAAGCCAAGACCTTTAAAGAGGTAGCTAATATTTCAGGCTTAGTTTTAACAAAATTAGATGGAACTGCTAAAGGTGGTATTGTAATTGCCATAAGTCGTGAATTAAATATTCCTGTAAAACTTATTGGTGTAGGAGAAAAAATGGAGGATTTACAAGAGTTTCATGTGAAGAATTTTGTTTCAGCACTGTTTGGAGAGGAATAGAAAGCTGTCAATAAAAAATACTTGACAACAAAGTACTTTTCATATAAAATGCTACTGTAAAGCAAAAGTACTTTACATTAAATGTATAGGAAGTGCTGTCATGATAGAGAAAAAAATAGAAATATCTATGCTGTATGATTTCTATAGTCAATTACTCACAGAAAAACAGAGGGATATCATTGACCTATACTATAATCAGGATTTATCTCTAGGAGAAATTGCACAGGAGTTTAATATATCTAGGCAGGCAGTATATGATACCATTAAGAGAACAGAAAAAATACTTTATGATTATGAGGAAAAATTGAAGCTCCTTCAATTGTTTCGTTCCAAAATGATTAATATAGAAAATATACAACAAAAAGTACTAACCTTAGAAACAAAAATAGAATCCAATATATCAAAAGAATTACTAAAGAAGGAAATAGATGGTATAAAACTATTGTTTGATCAGTTATTAAATAATTAAGTCCTCTAGGTAGGTGAAAAGAATGGTTTTTGAAGGATTAGCTGAAAAGCTTCAAAACACGCTTAAAAAGCTAAAAGGCAAAGGAAAACTTACAGAACAAGATGTAGCAGAAGCAATGCGAGAAGTTAAATTGGCTCTTTTAGAGGCGGATGTTAACTTTAAGGTTGTAAAGGATTTTGTAAAAAAGGTGAAAGAAAGAGCTATAGGGGTTGATGTTTTAGAAAGTCTAACTCCCGGACAACAGGTCATCAAGATTGTTAATGAAGAATTAACTGATCTTATGGGACAAACCCAAAGCAAATTAACCTTTGCGTCTACTCCCCCTACCATCATTATGCTGGTAGGTTTACAGGGGGCTGGTAAAACAACCACTTGTGGAAAGTTATCTGGATTACTTAAAAAGCAGGGCAAGAGACCTTTGCTAATAGCTGGGGATATTTATAGACCAGCTGCTATAAAACAACTTCAAGTGGTAGGAAGTCAAGTGGATGTTCCTGTGTTTACAATGGGAGACAAGCTAAGCCCAGTGGACATTGTAAAGGCAGGGGTTGAACATGGTATAAACCATGGTAATGATGTAATCATTATTGATACTGCTGGGAGACTTCATATTAATGAGGAATTGATGGAAGAATTACAGGATGTAAAGTCCACGACTAAGCCTCATGAAATATTGCTGGTAATAGATTCTATGACAGGACAGGATGCTGTTAATGTTGCAGAAGAATTTAACGGCAAGCTAGGAATAGATGGTGTTATTTTAACAAAGTTAGATGGTGATACTAGGGGAGGGGCAGCTTTATCTGTTAGGGCAGTTACCAATAAACCCATAAAGTATGTAGGCTTAGGGGAGAAATTAGAAGATTTAGAACCCTTTCATCCTGATAGAATGGCTTCTAGAATCTTAGGGATGGGAGACGTTCTAAGTCTTATAGAGAAAGCCCAAGCTTCCTTTGATGCTGAAAAGGCTAAGGAACTCCACAATAAGATGAAAACTCAGCAATTTACCTTTGAAGATTTCTTGGAACAGCTACAACAGGTAAAAAATATGGGCCCTATTAGTCAATTGTTAGATATGGTGCCTGGTGCTGGTGGAAAACAGTTAAAAAATCTTGAAGTGGATGAAAAAGAGTTAGTGCACATACAAGCTATTATTCAATCCATGACAAAGGAAGAGCGATTGAATCCTTCTATTATTAATGGCAGCAGAAGAAAAAGAGTCGCCAAGGGTAGTGGCACCTCTGTTCAACAGGTAAATAGACTATTAAAGCAATTTGAACAAACAAGAAAAATGATGAAGCAGTTTGCTGATATGGAGAAATCCATGAAAAAGGGAGGAAAATTTAAGTTACCTTTCTTTGGAAGATAGAAGTTTAATTATTTAAAGGAGGTGAAAAAATGGCAGTAAAAATTAGATTAAAAAGAATGGGTCAAAAGAAAAAGCCTTTTTACAGAATTGTAGTTGCTGATGCTAGATCTCCTAGGGATGGTAGATTTATTGAAGAAATAGGATACTATAATCCAGTTTCCCAACCAAAGGAAATAAAAATAGATAATGAAAAAGCAACAAAATGGTTAAATGATGGTGCACAACCAACTGACACTGTAAAAGACTTATTCAAAAAGAATGGGATTATTGAATAATCTTTTAAACTAGGGGGTATACAAATGGGTCAATTAGTGGAAATCATCGCTAAAGCACTAGTAGATCATCCTGAGGAAGTAGTTGTCACAGAAGTAGAAGGAAATCAATCAATCATTGTTGAATTAAAAGTAGCCCCAGAAGATATGGGAAAAGTTATTGGTAAGCAGGGAAGAATCGCAAAAGCTATTAGAACTGTAGTCAAGGCTGCTGCTACCAAAGAAAACAAGAGAGTTATCGTAGAAATTATTTAATTAATAAGGATTAGGTGAACCTAATCCTTATTGAAATTTTCACCCTGCATAAGGGACTGACAGTAAATGTAAGATTTTTGTCATCTGTTTATAGTTTTAATAACTTTCCTTTAAGTTAATACTAAGTATAAATAAACAATAGCATTACAACCATATTTTTTAGTTTTTATTAAAAGGATGTAGAGCCTATGAAATATTTGAGAATCGGTAAAATATTAAATACCCATGGCATAAAAGGTGAGGTAAAAGTATTTTCATTGACGGATTACCCAGAACGATTTGAAGAGCTAAAATGGATATACATTGAGGACTATAAAGAAAAATTTCATATAAAAAAAGTGAAATATAGGCCAAAAGATATTTTGCTATCTTTTGAAGGCTATGACGATATTAATAAGGTTGAAAAATTCAAAGGTAAATATCTCTTAATTGATGAAAGTCAAAAAAGAGAATTACCAGAGGATACTTACTATATAACCGACATTATAGGGTTAGCTGTTTATACCATTGCAGATCAATATCTAGGAACTGTAGTAGATATTTTGCAGGCAGGCTCTAATGAAGTATATGTAATTAAAAACAAAGAAGGAAAAGAAGTATTGATTCCTGCTGTTAAGGAGTTTGTGCCGGAAATATCTTTGGAAGCTGGTAAAATCATTGTTAAGCCTATTGAAGGAATGATAGAATGATTATAAAAATTTTAACCTTATTTCCAGAAATGATTAAAGGACCTTTAAATTTAAGCATTATTAGAAATGCCCAAGATAAAGGATTATTAGATATAGAATATATTAATATAAGAGACTTTGCTGAAAATAAGCATAAAAAAGTAGACGATTATCCCTATGGTGGTGGGGCTGGAATGGTAATGACTCCACAACCTATATTTGATTCCTACGATGAGGCTGTTAAAAAGCTTAAAGTTACTAAGAAGCCGAGAACTATATATTGCTCCCCAAAAGGGAAGGTCTTTTGTCAAGAACTGGCATTAGAGCTGGCTAAGGAAGAGGAATTGATTTTTATTTGTGGGCATTATGAAGGCATAGATCAGCGGATTATTGATAGCTTAGTAACTGATGAAATTTCTATTGGTGACTATGTATTAACTGGCGGAGAGTTGCCTGTGGCTGTTATTATAGACGCTATATCACGACTAATACCAGGGGTTTTGGGTCAAAACGAAAGTTTTCAGGAAGAATCCTTTTATTCTGGCTTGTTGGAGTATCCCCACTTTACTAGACCCCAAAGCTTTCGGGGCTTAGATGTCCCCTCTGTGCTACTATCGGGAAACCATAAAGCAATTGAGGGATGGAGAAAAAGTAAATCCTTAGAAATCACCTTCAAAAGACGCCCTGATCTATTGGAAAAGGCAAATCTTACTGAAGAAGATAAAAGAATAATAGATGATTTTAAAAAACATAGCTAATTAACTATTGTATTATTAACACAATTATGATATAATTTCAAGGTCAGTACGGACGGTCCTCTATGTAGAACATATGAACGTCTAGGAAGGAAGGAGGTACAACCATGGATTTAATAAGAGCTATAGAAAAAGAACAATTAAAGAGTGATGTAGTAGAGTTTAATACTGGTGATACAGTAAGAGTACATGTTAGAATTAAAGAAGGTAACAGAGAGAGAATTCAGGTTTTCGAAGGAATCGTTATTAAGAAGCAAGGTGGGGGTGTAGGAGAAACCTTTACAGTAAGAAGAATTTCCTACGGTGTTGGTGTTGAAAGAACCTTCCCAGTACATTCTCCAAAGATTGAGAAAATCGAAGTTACAAAACATGGTAAGGTAAGACGAGCTAAATTATTCTATTTAAGAGATAGAATTGGTAAAGCTGCCTTCAAGATTAAAGAAAAGAAAAAATACTAGTAATAAAGGGACTGTAGACAGTCCCTTTATTTAATGTAGTAAATAATCATAGAATTATATAACTCCGTTAATTTACATAAACTAAGTAAAAGTCTTAAGATCTTCATTGATTTTAAAAGGAGAGATACAATGAATATCAATTGGTATCCTGGCCATATGAAAAAAACAAAGGAGCTATTAAAAGAGCAATTAAAGTTAGTAGATGTAGTATTTGAACTACTAGATGCAAGAATTCCATTAAGTAGTAAAAATCCAATCATAGATGAAACTATTGGCAACAAGCCTAAAGTCATTATATTAAACAAATCTGACCTTGCTAATGATACCATTACTAAACAATGGATAGATTACTATAAAAAACAAGGACGATATGCTCTATCTCTTGATACCATTAGTGGTAGAGGTTTAAGGGAGGTTACAGTAGCAGGGGAAAATGCTGTTAAAGAAAAAATGAATGCTCTACAAGAAAAAGGCCGCAGGATGAGGCCAGTAAGAATCATGATTGTAGGCATTCCTAATGTAGGCAAATCTTCTATTCTTAATAGATTGGCAGGGAGAAAAAGTGCTAAAACAGGCGATAGACCTGGCGTTACCAAAGGAAAACAGTGGATTCGTTTAAAAGGAAACATGGAACTACTGGATACTCCAGGAATATTGTGGCCTAAATTTGAAGATCAAGAAGTCGCTTTGAATTTAGCTTTTACAGGTGCTATTAAAGATGAAATTATGGATATAGAAACATTAGCCCTAAAACTAATAGAAAAATTATGGTTAACAGATAAAGAAAAATTAATGGATAGATATAAAGTGGGGGAAGAAGCAAGCTTACCTTTGGAGGTTATGAATGAAATTGCTAAAAACCGTGGCTGTATCCTTCGGGGTGGTGAAGTAGATTATTCTAGAACAGCTAATATGGTGTTAGATGAGTTTCGTGGCGGAAAAATCGGAAAAATATCCCTAGAAAAACCTTTGATATTGGCATAAGGATTTGATAGGAAAAGGGGGATTTTTTGCATGGAATTAACTATAGAAAAACAGCTGTGGGAAAAAGGGTATGAATATATAGGATTTTGTGATGAAGTAGGAAGAGGATGTTTGTTTGGTCCAGTATTAGCAGCAGCGGTGATTTTACCTAAGGATTTAATGATAGAAGGTGTGAAGGATTCCAAAAAACTTTCTCCTAAAAAGCGAGAAATAATGTATGAAATGATTATACAGGAGGCTGTTGCCATAGGAATAGGAATTGTTATGCCACAGGTTATTGATGAAATTAATATAAGAAATGCCACTAGGCTTGCTATGAAGGAGGCAGTCATTAATCTAGAAGATAAAGAAGGAAACAAAATAACTCCTGATTATATTCTGATTGATGCTGAAGAAATCGATATAACTATTCCCCAAACACCTATTGTCCAGGGTGACAATCTAGTACATGGTATTGCAGCGGCTTCTATTATAGCCAAGGTTACTAGAGATAGATTGTGTGAAGAGTGGCATTACCATTATCCTGAATATGGAATTAATCAACACAAGGGGTATGGAACCAAAAAGCACACAGAAGCATTAATAAAGTATGGACCCACCTCTATGCACCGCAAAAGTTTTTTGAAAAAAATATTAGGTTAAATAAAGGGGAGATGGTAGTGGGTAAAAATTTAGGAGCCTATGGTGAAGGTATAGGGAAAAAATATTTATTAGAGAAGGGTTATGTTATATTACATAGTAATTATAGAACGAAGCTAGGGGAATTAGATATTATTGCTCAGAAGGATAATATAATAGCTTTTGTAGAAGTGAAAACCAGACGAAATAGTAGCTTTGGTCTTCCTAGAGAAGCTGTTGATTATAGAAAACAACTAACATTAACAAAGATAGCCCAACTATATATACAGCAAAAAAAGCCAGGAAATGTTGACTTTCGGTTCGATGTAATAGAAGTTCGATGGATAGATGATAAATATGAAATAAACCATATTGAAAATGCTTTTTAAAGAAAAACTATGCCAACTGTTTCTTGGAAAGTTATTAGAGAAATATAAAGGAAAAACTTCATTTATATAGAATATTCTACTAATAATAATCTACGGAATAGGAAGTGGGATACAATGTTGGCAAAAGTTAAGACCTCTTGTTATTATGGGCTATTGGCTACAGAGATTGAAGTAGAAGTTGATATAACCAATGGTTTACCTGTGGTCAATATAGTGGGATTACCAGATGTTGCTTTAAAGGAATCCAAAGAAAGAGTAAGATCTGCAATCAATAACAGTGGACTAGAATTTCCTTTGAAAAGAATTACTATAAATCTTTCACCCGCCGACACAAAAAAAGAAGGAACCCATTTTGATTTACCTATAGCACTAGGTATATTAGCAGCCTCTGGGCAAATACAATTAGCAAAATTAGCTCAAGTAGTAGTGTTAGGAGAGTTATCCTTAGATGGTGAAGTTAATCGTGTAAACGGAGTACTACCAATGCTTTTAGAAATGTATACTCAGGGTTTTAGAAAAGTAATACTGCCTTTAGCCAACATAGAAGAAGCAAAAGCTGTCAGGGATCTTGAATGTATTGGTATTCAATCACTGAAGGAATTAATTTCTTTTATTAATAATGAGGTGGAAATAGAAACCCATACTGGAAGTGTGTTAGCAACATGGGGCAATGCTGAATTTCAAGAAGATTTTAAAGACTTAAGAGGGCAGGAAAACTTAAAAAGAGGATTAGAAATTGCAGCTGCTGGAAGTCACAACCTATTGATGATAGGTCCTCCTGGTTCAGGAAAGACCATGGCGGCACGGCGATTGCCTTCAATCATGCCTAAATTAACTTTTGAAGAAGCTATGGAGATAACTAAGATATATAGTGTTGCTGGACTATTAGATGCCAACAAAGGTTTAATCACCCAAAGACCCTTTAGATCCCCACATCATACAGCCTCAATGGTTGCATTAACAGGTGGGGGCAGGATACCAAAGCCAGGTGAAGTTTCATTAAGTCATTATGGTGTCTTGTTTTTAGATGAGCTACTGGAATTTAATAAAAATGTATTAGAAGTATTGAGACAGCCTATAGAAGATGGACACATCACCATATCTAGGGTAAATGCTTCCTTTACTTTCCCAGCTAAATTCATGCTGATAGGTTCCATGAATCCTTGTCCCTGTGGCTACTATGGCAGTGAAAATAGAGGGCATACTTGTAATTGTACTATCCAGCAGGTTAACCGATATGTCAGCAAAGTATCGGGACCATTATTAGATCGTATGGATATAGTTATAGAAACAGCAGCTGTTTCCTACGGAGATTTGACCAGCAATATAAAGGCAGAAGGTTCAAAGGAAATTCGCAAAAGAGTAGAAAAAGCCCGTCAGAAGCAGTTAGATAGATACGAAGGAACACAGTTTATGGTTAATAGTCAATTAACCCCATCAGCCTTAAAAAAGTACTGTCATCTAGATAGTAATTCCCATAATTTATTAAGTAATGCTTTTTCTAAGCTCAATCTAAGTGCTAGAGCATATAATAGAATTATTAAAATTAGTAGAACCATTGCTGATTTAGATGAAAGTGATAGCATAAAAAGCCATCATGTGGCAGAAGCATTACAATATAGAAGAGTCAATAACCTTATGGGGAGGTAAACCGTGATTAATAAGAGAAATATCCTGATCTGGCTTAACTATATAGGAGGCATTACCTATGAAATGATACTAAGTTTCATAGATTATTTTGGTGAACTTGAAGAAGTATGGTATGCAAGTGACAAGCATTTACATGAAGTGATGAACAATCATCGTATAATTGCTGAAAAAATGTTGAAAACTAGAAACAAACAGTTTTTAGATAAATTAATAAATAAAACAAACACAAATACCTATCATATCGTTACTATATTGGAAGCAGACTATCCAGAAAAACTAAAAAGCATATATAATCCACCTTATGTAATATACATAAAAGGTAAAAAGAACTTTGATAAACCCCTTATTGCAATGGTGGGTGCAAGGAAATCAACAGCCTATGGAAGGTGGGCTGCTAAAAAAATTGCAACAGAGTTGGGAGAATGGGGAGTAGGTGTAGTCAGTGGATTGGCTTTGGGAATCGATGCAGAAGGGCATAAGGGAGCCTTAGACCATGGAAGTTATACAATTGGTGTTTTAGGATGTGGTATAGATGTCTGCTATCCTCAAAGCAATCATTATTTATATAAACAGATAGAAGAAAAGGGCTGCATAGTATCAGAATATGGTCCTGGAATAGAACCCTACAAACATCATTTTCCGGCTAGAAATCGTATCATCAGTGGTCTATCTGATGGTGTAGTAGTGATTGAGGCCAGCGAAAAAAGTGGAACCCTTATTACAGTAGAGCATGCCCTTGAACAAGGAAGAGACGTATATGCCCTTCCAGGAAACATAAATTGCAATCAAAGCAAGGGAACAAACCGATTAATTAAAGAGGGAGCAAAAATTTTGTTGGATATTGAGGATATTCTTGAGGACCTTCGATACAAATATCCATTAAACAATATAGAGGCACAAAAACAAATAAAGGAAAATTTAAGTGATGAAGAACTAAAAGTATTTAATATTATTAAACAACAACCGATTCCTATTGATTTGATAGCTTATAAAAGTGGAATAAGTATCTCTGAACTGAATACAATATTAACCATATTAGAATTAAAGGGTTTTATTTGCCAGTTATCAGGAAAAACATTTACATTAAACAAATAAATCTGTTATAATAGATTGGATTAATTTCACATAATAATTCAAAAACAATGATGTACTGGAGGTGAGGTGATTGACAAAATCCCTTGTGATTGTAGAATCACCTGCTAAAGCAAAGACAATAAAAAAATTTTTAGGAAAAAATTATACGGTAAAGGCTTCCGTTGGTCATATTATAGATTTGCCTAAAAGTAAGCTAGGTATTGATATTGATGATGATTTTAAGCCGCAATATATTACCATAAGAGGGAAAGGACCTATACTAAAGGAGATTAAGGCAGAAGCCAAAAAAGCAAAACACATCTATTTAGCAACTGACCCAGATCGAGAAGGAGAAGCTATTTCGTGGCATTTATCCAATGCATTAAACATTAAACCAGATGTAGCCTGTAGAATTGAGTTTAATGAAATTACTAAAAATGCCATAAAAAGCGCTATCAAAAAACCAAGGACAATAAACAAAAGTGTAGTAGATGCACAGCAGGCTAGAAGAGTATTAGATCGATTGGTTGGGTATAAAATTAGTCCTCTTCTATGGAGAAAAATGAGAAAAGGGTTAAGTGCCGGTAGAGTTCAATCGGTTGCTACAAAAATTATCATCGAACGGGAAGAAGAAATCAACCGCTTTGTTCCTGAAGAATATTGGAGTCTCATTTTAAAAGTAGAGAACAGCAAAAAAGAAAAATTGCAATTGAAGTTTTACAGTGATGATTTAGGGAATAAAGATATTAAGAACGAAAAAGAAGTTAACAGTATCATTGAGAAAATAACTAATAAAAAACTAATTGTTACTGATGTAAAGCAAGGAACAAAAAAAAGAAATCCTTATTTTCCCTTTACTACTAGTACCCTTCAACAAGAAGCATCTAACAAATTAGGTTTTTCAACGAAGAAGACGATGGCTGTTGCTCAACAATTATATGAAGGAATCGATCTTGAAAAGGAAGGAACAGTAGGTTTAATTACCTATATCCGTACAGATTC
Organism: Natronincola ferrireducens; assembly: GCF_900100845.1. Lineage (NCBI taxonomy): Bacteria > Bacillati > Bacillota > Clostridia > Peptostreptococcales > Natronincolaceae > Natronincola > Natronincola ferrireducens. The sequence continues at coordinate 190,107 of NZ_FNFP01000002.1, forward strand.
CACTAGATTATCAGAAGAAGCTACAAAAAGTGCAAAAAATTATGTTTTAGACAATTTAGGCGAGAAATACATAAGTGAAGGTATTAAATCTACACCTAAGAAAAAACAGGATATTCAAGACGCTCACGAAGCTATACGTCCTACAGATATTTCTAGGAAACCTGATGCCATAAAAGGATCTTTATCCCGGGATCAGTTTAAGCTATATAAACTAATCTGGGAAAGGTTTGTTGCTAGTCAAATGACTGCCGCCATATATGATACACTAACAATAGAATTAAAAGTAGAAGACATAATCTTTAGAGCTTCGGGATCTAGATTAAACTTTGACGGATTTTTGAAAATATATTCCTTTGCTACAGCATCAGAGGAAATAAACCTACCTCTTGTAAAAGTAGGAGAAGAAATGGATATAAGAGACATCTTACCAAATCAACATTTTACCCAACCACCAGCCAGATATACTGAAGCATCTCTAGTAAAAACCATGGAGGAGTTAGGAATAGGCAGGCCCAGTACCTATTCCCCCACAATAAGTACAATTCTTTCAAGAGGTTATGTTGAGAAGGAAGGAAAACATTTAAAAGCAACGGAATTAGGGGTTCTTGTAACCGAGATACTTAATGAATATTTTACTGACATTATTGATATAAATTTCACTGCAGATTTTGAAAAGAGTTTAGATGATATTGCAGAAGGAAAAGAAGATTGGCATCAATTAATAAAAAATTTCTATGATATTTTTGAGAAAATGCTAAATAAAGCAGAAGAGGATATTGAAGAGATAGATATGGTAGAAGAAAGTGATGAGGACTGTGATGTATGTGGTGCTAAAATGCTTATTAAATACGGTCGATATGGTAAATTTTTAGCTTGTTCCAATTATCCAGAATGCACTTCCACAAAACCAATTATTCACAAAATCGGTGTAAAGTGTCCTAAATGTCAAGAAGGAGAAATAGTGGAGAGGAAATCAAAAAAAGGTAGAATATTTTATGGCTGCAGTGAGTTTCCACGATGTAAATTTGTCTCATGGAGTAAGCCTATAAATGAAAAGTGCCCACAGTGTAATGATTTACTAGCCCAGAAAATTAATAAAAAGAGCGAGAAGGTTGTTTGTACTAATAAAGAATGTAAGTATGAAAGGGAAATAAAAGCTGATTAGTTCTATAGAGAAATATCCATAAAGATTTGTCAATTTATTAAGTAGAGGCAATAGGAAGAGAGATGGGGGTGAAGCAATATGTTAAAGGGCACGACAATTGTAGCTGTTAGAAGGGGTGTTCAGGACTGTGCTATAGCTGGAGATGGGCAAGTCACCTTAGGAGAAAGAACAGTGATTAAACAGCGGGCTAAAAAAGTAAGACGTATTTATAAAGATCAAGTTTTGATCGGCTTTGCTGGCTCTGTAGCAGATGCTTTTACTCTGGCAGAAAAATTTGAAAATTATTTAGAAAAACATGATGGCAATCTCAAAAGAGCAGCCGTTGAACTGGCCCAAAGCTGGAGGCGGGATAAAATATTGACAAAGCTAGAGGCGATGCTAATTGCATTGGATAGAAATACTATGCTAGTCATAAGTGGTTCAGGTGAAGTAATAGAGCCCGATGACGATGTGATTGCTATAGGCTCTGGTGGTTCATATGCTTTAGCAGCTGCAATTGCTTTAAAGGAAAACACTGAATTATCGAGTGGAGAGATTGTAAAGAAATCTTTAGAAATTGCTGCCAATATATGTGTTTTTACTAACGATCAGATCATAGTGGAAACCTTATAGTAGTAAAGGAGGTGGGAACATATGAAGGATTTTACCCCCCGACAAATTGTAGAAGAGTTAGATAAGTATATTATTGGACAACAGGAGGCTAAAAAGGCTGTAGCTATTGCTTTAAGAAATAGGATAAGAAGAAGCAAATTAGCCTTAGAGCTTCAAGAAGAGATAAAACCCAAGAACATTTTAATGATAGGTCCTACAGGGGTAGGAAAAACAGAAATAGCTAGACGGTTAGCTAGACTAATTGATGCCCCTTTTATTAAAATTGAGGCTACTAAATTTACTGAAGTAGGATACGTAGGAAGAGATGTAGAATCCATGATAAGGGATTTAGTAGAGGCTTCTATTAGGATGATAAAGAACAAATATATAGAAAAAAATTACGAAAAAGCAAAGTCCTTAGCTAACCAGCGTTTGGTAGATTTACTGGATACTAATCCTAAAAAGGAAAATTCCTTCAAAAACCCATTGGATATGTTTTTTAAGGGCAACCAGTTTGTAGAAACAGACGAAGGGGTTCATGAAGATGAAGCTGATAGAAAACTTAAAAAACAACAAATCCAGAAACAATTAAAGGAAGGATTATTGGAAAATCAACTTGTAGAGATTGAAGTAGAAGATCGCATACCTAATACTTTTGGAGCTTTTGGCATAGGTAGTGAAGAGTTGAATATAAACTTTCAAGATATGCTGGGAGGGCTTATACCTAAAAAAACTAAAAGCAGGAAAGTTTCAGTAGGTGAAGCAAGAAGGATATTAACAGAGGAAGAAGCTCAAAAGCTAGTGGATATGGATGAAGTTATAATGACAGCTGTTTATAATGTAGAACAACAAGGAATTATTTTCATTGATGAAATTGATAAAATAGCAGGGAGTCATGGTACTATGGGACCAGATGTATCTCGAGAAGGTGTACAACGAGACATTCTTCCTATAATTGAAGGTTCAACCGTTATGACAAAGTATGGACCTATAAAAACTGATCATATATTATTCATAGCTGCTGGAGCTTTTCATATTGCTAAAGTTTCAGACCTAATACCAGAGCTCCAAGGAAGATTCCCTATTAGAGTTAACCTAAACAATTTAACTGTAGAGGACTTTCAGAAAATATTAATTCAACCACGAAATGCTTTATTAACCCAGTATAAGTTATTATTAGAAACAGAAGGTATAAAAATCCAATTTTTAGAGGATGCTATTAATGAGATTGCAACAATTTCTTATGGAGCAAATGTACAAGGAGATAATATTGGTGCTAGAAGGCTATACACTATTACTGAAAAATTATTAGAGGATATTTCTTTTGAAGCACCAGAGTTAAATACTGTAGAAATAACGATAGACAAACAATATGTAAGAAACAAACTTAAAAATACAATAAATACCTTTAAAGAAGATAATTATATTATTTAATGAACAAAGGAGGAAACAAAATGTCAAGCAACTTGTTAGAAAAAACAAGAAGAATTAACAAAATATTACAACAATCTGGGGATCATTCTGTGTCGTTCAACGAACTTTCTAGAATCCTAAGTGAGATATTAGAAGCTAATGTATATGTAGCCAGTTCAAAAGGTAAGGTGTTAGGGGTAAGTTTAACAGATGCTTCAGATTGTCCCATCATAGTAGATGAAAAAACAGGAACTAAAAGATTTCCAGAGGAATACAATGACCAATTATTACAAATCCTCGAAACAAAATCCAATATTACCGAAGATGACCTATTAAAAATATTCAAGTATGACGTGGACAGCTATAATAAACTAGTAACTATCGTTCCTATTAATGCCAGTGGTAAGAGATTAGGAACTTTAGTATTGGCGAGATATGAAAAAGAATTTTCAGATGAAGACTTAGTAATGGTGGAATACAGCGCCACTGTTGTAGGACTTGAAATACTTAGGGCAAAAACCGATGAAATTGAAGAAGAAGCTAGAAAGAAAGCTGTTGTTCAAATGGCAATTGATACTTTATCCTACTCTGAATTAGAGGCTGTAGAACATATTTTTAACGAATTAGATGGTAATGAAGGACTATTAGTAGCCAGTAAAATTGCAGATAGAGTTGGTATAACTAGATCAGTTATTGTCAATGCATTAAGAAAATTTGAAAGTGCAGGGGTAATTGAATCAAGATCCCTAGGAATGAAGGGAACTCACATTAGAATACTAAATAATAGATTGTTAGAGGAACTAAGGAAACTAAAGCGATAACTTTATAGAACTTAATATAATATAAAAGAAGTCACACTAAGTGGCTTCTTTTTTGTGTTTAGCATTTAAAGTTTTGTGTATTGTGCAAAGAGAATTCCCCTCGGCGTATTTAGGGATGCTTAGATTCTGAAGCAATTGTTAAAGGTAAGTTTTTTTAATCGGCACTATAAGACTTTAGACATAATAAATTAGGTCACAAAGCTTAGTGGAATCTTTTTCTAAATTAGTAAGAAAGTCCTAACTTAACTTAACTATTTCCACTGTTGATAAAAAAATAGCTTGCTAATTAAATTTTAGAATGGGGAGGGGTAAAATTCAGATAGATAAAATACAGTTATTGCAACAGATTAAAAATCAACAATAAAATAAATCCTATAAAGACTAGGAAAAAATATGGATATTTTTTACATTTCCATAAAAATCCTATAGAAGAAATTTAACAAAAAAAAGGTAAAAATTTAAAGGATTTAAATATCTTTTATCGAAATATAATCAGATGCAATGTAGTAAAATGAGATAAAATGTAGTAATATGTAAATTATAGAAAAAAATAAAGCATTGAAAAAAATAAAACTAAGCATATGTTAATCTATTAGCAAATCTAAAAAGCAGTAAAGGTTTCATGATAACATAGCCTGTAAATACAACTAGAAAATTTACAGTCAATTTATAGGGAGGATAGTATATGATGAGTATGTTTCAAAATATTGATATTATGACAAAGTCTTTAAATGCTTCGTGGAAGAGAAATGAGGTAATAGCCAATAATATAGCTAATGTAAATACACCTAATTATAAAAAAAGTCATGTGGTTTTTGAGGAACTGCTAAAGGATTATTTGAATGGAAGTTCTATTTCAGGTAGAAAAACCCATGAAAGCCATATTGATATTGGGATTACTGATATGAAAAATCTAAGACACAAAACAATAACTCCTGGGAATTACCAGACCCGGAGGGATGGGAATAATGTTGATATTGATGTAGAAATGGCGGCCTTAGCTAAAAACAACATTACTTTCAACACATTATCTACACAATTAAACAATGATTTAAGAAGATTAAAGCTAGCTATCAATGAAGGAAGGAGATAGAGCATGTCTATATTTAATGCCATAAATGTAAGTGCCACAGGTTTAACTGCGGAGAGATTAAGAATGGATGTTATTTCTAAAAATATTGCCAACGCTAATACAACCAGAACAGTAAATGGTGGACCCTATAGGAGACAGGTGGTTGTTTTTAAAACTGAGAAACAACCGGCTTTTGCAAAATATCTACAACAAGCTATGGGAGGAAAAGATAAGGGGTTGAAGGGGGTAGAGGTTACAGGAATTCGTGATGATCAATCTCCATTTAAAAAGGTTTATGATCCTGGACATCCAGATGCCAATGAAGAAGGTTATGTGTTGATGCCAAATGTAGAAGTTGTTACTGAGATGGCTAATATGATATCAGCTTCTAGAGCCTATGAAGCTAATGTTACTGCTTTAAATGCAACTAAAAATATGGCGCTAAAGGCTTTGGAATTAGGGAGATAGTGGAGGTGTAGATGTTGAAAATAAATGACTTACATATAATGAATGGTGTGGACAATGATCTAGGAATTTTCAATAAAAACAAAAATTCAGTTAAAGATAATCATTCTTTTAAAGCTTTTTTATCTGAAGCAGTAGATAGAGTAAATGAATTAGAAAACAGTTCTAAAACCTATTCTATGAAACTAGCTACTGGTGAGATTGAAAATATTCACGAAGCAATGATTGCATCGCAAAAAGCTGAAACATCCCTACAGTTTATTATGGAAGTTAGAAATAAAGTATTAGATGCCTATAAGGAAATTATGAGAATGCAGATTTAATCGCAGTTGAAAAGAGGTGTATGAATGACTGAAGGGCTAGAACAAATTAGAAATCAATTAAATGATTATCTTCATGGACTGGAAAAAAAACAAAAAATAAAGATATTTATATCTATCCTATTAACATTGCTAGCATTAACTGCACTTATTTTATACTTTGCAAGACCCCAATATGTTGTACTTTATAGCAACCTTGATCACAAACAAGCTGGAGAGGTTATGAATACCTTAGAAGGTAGCGGTATTCGAGCTAGGTTTGGAGATGCCAGTAGCACGATTTTAGTACAGAAACAGGATTATCAAAAATCACAGGTTGTAGTAGCCACTGAAGGTCTTCCTCAAGCCCGTTTTTCATATGAAGACTTTTTTTCAGGCAATAATTTAATGAAAACCAGTGAAGAAAAATCCAAAGAATTCATCGTTGCATTAGGAAACGAATTAGGAAAAATAATTGAAGAAATACCAGGAATAAATAAGGCTTATGTTACCGTTTCAATGCCAGAAACAACTGGATTTATTCGAACACCACAAGAACAGCATGCTAAGGCATCTGTATTTCTAAATCTAGATTATAATACACAGCTTGATAATAACAGTATAAATGGTATAGGTTTATTAGTTTCTAATGCAGTGCAGGGTTTAGAACCGCAAAATGTAACTGTTCATGGTCCTGACGGTAGGGTCCTCAATAATAATACAAGTCAATCCGATAGCTTATTTGGACCTAACGAGCAATTATCATTACAGCAAATGGTAAAAGAGGACTTAGAAGGGAGTATTACTGACTTTCTTTCTACAGTGTATGGCTTTGGCAATGTAGTGGTAATGGCAAATGTAAAATTAGATTTTGACAGCCAAATAACAGAAATACAAGAATTTTCACCCCCTATCGATGGGGAGACTGAAGGAATTATCAGAAGTATGCAAGAATTACAGCAAAGAGTAATCGACGGGGGTGTAGGTGGTCCCCCGGGAACAGATGCCAACATAGAGGATATCCCCCAGTATGGTGAAATAGAGGAAGGAAGCTCTGTTTATTATGAAGCAAATAAAACTATCAACTTTGAAATCAATGAACTGAGACAAAAAATTGTTAAGGCTCAAGGACAGGTACAGGATATAACTGTTGCTGTTTATTTAAATAGCAGGGCTTTAAATGATGGTAATCTTACAAATGAAGAAAGAAGAGAATTAGAAAATCTCATATCTGCTGCGGCGGGCTTAGATACCAGGGTGGTTCGAGTAGCTGTACAAGAATTCAATAATTCATTAGAGGATCAGTTACGATTAGCAATGGAAGCAGAGGATGTAAAGACAACTCCATCTATCCCATTGTGGATGATAGGATTACTGGTGGCCACATTGTTGGGTATTCTGTATTTTGTTATGATACAAACTAAAAAAAGAAAGACCCCAAAAGAAATTCCCCTCAGCACTCCTGTAGAAGAATCTTTACAGGAGATAGAGTTGGAGATGTCAGGCTCTGAAGTGAAACAGCAACTAGAAAAACTAGTAAACAAAAAACCAGATGCCGTAGCACAACTTCTAAGGAATTGGCTTAGTGAAGATTAGAGGTGAATAAGAATCATGGCCAGGAGAAATGGAAAAGGTGAAATAACTGGAAGAGAGAAGGCAGCAGTTTTATTAATTAGCTTGGGACCAGAATACTCAGCACAAATCTTCAAACATTTAAATGACGAAGAAATAGAAGAATTGACTTTGGAAATCGCCAACATGAGAAAGGTTTCTCCAGGAGAAAAGGAAAAAATCATGGAGGAGTTCTATCAGATATGTATTGCTCAAGAATACATATCAGAAGGCGGCATCAATTATGCCAAAGAGGTACTGGAAAAGGCCTTAGGCTCACAAAAAGCATTAGATATCATTAATAAGCTAACAGCCTCCCTACAGGTTAAACCCTTTGATTTCGCTAGAAAGGCAGATCCAGGACAATTGTTGAATTTCATACAAAACGAACATCCTCAAACAATTGCCCTAATATTATCTTACCTTCCAGCAAATCAATCAGCACAAATTTTATCGGCTCTTCCCCAAGCAAAACAAACGGAAGTAGCTAAGAGAATCGCAACTATGGATAGAACCTCTCCAGAAATTATCAAAGAGGTGGAGATGGTGCTAGAGAGAAAGCTTTCTGCCTTAGTTAGTCAAGATTACACTATGGCTGGAGGGATACAATCTATTGTGGATATACTTAATTCGGTGGACAGAGGAACAGAAAAAAATATTATGGATACCTTAGAGGTACAAGATACAGAGTTAGCCGAAGAAATTAGAAAACGTATGTTTGTATTTGAAGACATTATTACCTTGGATAGCACATCTATTCAAAGGTTCATTAGAGAAATTGATAATAATGATTTAGCAGTAGCATTAAAAGGAGCGACAGAGGAAGTTGCTGATGTCATTTATGCAAATATGTCTAAGCGTATGGCTGAAATGATTAAAGAGGATATGGAATTCATGGGACCTGTTAGACTTAGAGATGTAGAAGAGGCTCAACAAAAAATTGTGAACATCATAAGAAAGCTAGAAGAAACTGGAGATATTATCATTGCTCGTGGTGGAGGAGATGAAATCATTGTATAAGGTTTATAAATCCAGAGAAGTTATAGTAGGAAATACAAGAGCCATTGAGTTTATAGGTGATAATATTGTTCATAAAAAACATGATTCTTTAATTGTTCAAGAAGATAAGAGTAAAGCTAATAAAGCTATGGAGGAAAGGGCAAAAGAAATTCTAGATGCAGCAGAATTAGAGGCAAAAGAATTGGTAGAAAATGCAAAAAGAGAAGTTGATATGATTATTGAGGAAGCTTATCAAGATGCTAAGGATATTTATAATAAAGCCAAGAACGAGGGATATAATGAGGGCTTGACCTTAGGAAGACAAAAGGGCTATGAAGAATTCCATATGTTGCTGGAGGAAGCAAAAACTATCAAGCAAGGAATATATCAAACCCAAAAGGAACTAGCAAAAAGTTTAGAAACAGAAATAATTGATCTAGTGATTTATTGTGTGAAAAAAGTAATTGATTACGAACTTGATAAAAACCATGAATTACTGTTAAATCTTATTGAAAAGGGACTGCAAAAATGCACCTTTACAGAAACTTTAGTGGTTCGAGGGAATGAAAAGGAATACGAGGTGCTAAATTCTTATAAAAGTAGAATCTATATGATGACAGAAGGTATTGATGACTTAATAATTAAAAAGGATTTGGCTCTTAAAAAAGGCAGTATTATTATCGAAACATTGTCTGGTAAGATAGATGCCAGTGTAGATACCCAAATAAAACAAATTGAAGGCCTGTTCAAAGAATTGTTAAAAAGTGAGGGATTACATGAGGGAGATAGCACTGAATAAATATCAAAAATCCCTTGAAAATTTGGATTTAGTGAAGTACACTGGCCAGGTGTCCCAGGTTATTGGGTTAACTATAGAAGCCATTGGTCCAGCTGTAAGAATCGGAGAGGTATGTAAAATATACACTCTTGCCCACACCAAGCCTATTCTTGGTGAGGTTGTGGGGTTCAAGGGAAAAAAAGTTTTGCTAATGCCCTTGGGAGAAATGGAAGGGATAGGACCTGGAAGTAGAGTTGAAGCATTAGGAACTACTTTAGAGGTTAAAGTAGGGAAAAGCTTATTGGGACGAATTCTAGATGGGCTAGGCAATCCCATAGATGATAAAGGTCCTGTAAGGGAGACAAGAACCTATCCTGTAGCTGGAAAACCCTTCAACCCTTTAGAAAGGACAAGAATTATCCAGCCATTGTCTCTAGGGGTAAAGGCTATAGATGGACTTTTAACCTGTGGCAATGGTCAAAGAATAGGAATTTTTGCTGGTAGCGGTGTAGGTAAAAGCACCCTGCTGGGGATGATGGCTAGAAATACTCAAGCTGATGTTAATGTTATAGCATTGATTGGGGAGAGGGGTAGGGAAGTTAAGGAGTTTTTAGAAAATGATCTTAAGGAAGAAGGATTGAAAAGATCCATAGTTATTGTTGCTACATCTGATCAACCGCCTTTAGTAAGGATGAAGGGAGCACTATTAGCAACAGCTATTGCAGAATATTTTAGAGATGAGGGCAAAAATGTATTATTGTTGATGGACTCCTTAACTAGATTTTCTATGGCCCAAAGAGAGATAGGCTTGGCAATAGGTGAACCTCCTGTTACAAAAGGATATACACCTTCGGTTTTTGCAGAGTTACCAAAGTTATTAGAACGTACAGGAACATCAAAAAAAGGTGCTATTACAGGACTATATACAGTGTTAGTAGATGGAGACGATATGAATGAACCTATAGCAGATGCAGTAAGGGGTATTTTAGATGGACATATTGTTCTATCACGAAAAATGGCTACCCAAAACCATTACCCCGCTATTGACATTAATACTAGTGTTAGTAGGGTTATGCCTAATATTGTTTCTCCAGAACAATTAAGCATTGCTAATGAAATAAAGCAACTATTAGCTGTATACAGAGAAGCAGAAGATTTAATTAACATTGGCGCTTATGCCAAAGGAAGCAATAAAAAAATTGACACTGCAATAAGCAATATAGATGCTATCAACCATTTCTTACAGCAGGATGTGAATGATAAAATAACCTATGATGAGGCTTTAAATTTAATGCAGACATTACTCAACTACTAAGTAGAGGGGGTATTATAAAATGAAATTCACTTATAGATTCAACTCTATTCTTAAAATTAAAGAAAAGATAGAAGAGGAAAAAAAGTATGCCCTCGCATCTCAACAAAGAACCTGTGATATGGAAAAAGAAAACTTAAATCGTCTTTTAGAAAAGAAAAATGCTATTACCAGCAAAAAAAATCAGTTAACTAGAAATAATAATATAGTTAAAATTAGAGAATTAAAAAATGCATCACAGGATATTCAGTTCATTAACGATTTAATTGATAATCAAACCATTAGAGTAGAACAACAGGAAAAACGGGTTGTAGGCTGTAGAGAAGAACTTATAGTTGCTAAAAAACAAAAAAAGATATATGAAAAAATAATGGAAAAAGATTATCAAAACTTTAAACAACAGGAATTTAAAAAGGAAGCTGCTTTTATCGACCAGTTGGTTACCTATAAAAGCACTGTAAGAGGAGGTTAAAATGGTTACTAACCTTCAAGAAAACGAAAAAACAGGAAAATTGAAAATCATTTTAATTATTATTTTGGCATTTTTGTTTATTCCTATTATGACAGGAGTAATCATGTATTTTACAAACGAAGATTTTAAATATACTACTAATAAATTTTTGGTGGTTTTACCTGGGAATTTAGGTCAAAACTTTTCAAATATGCCTACTAAAGAAGAAAAGGAAAGTATGAAACTGGCAATAGCGAAGTATTACATTACTTTAGACGAAGACAGACTAGTGGATAAGCTTTTAATTATAAAAGCTGAAGACAGCAAGCTATATGATGACTTATTAATTATGTTAAATAAAGAAAACCCTATAAAAATGAAGAAAGTAAGAGAGGCTTTACGGGGTACACAGATGGAATCCAATACTGTATATAGGATTTTAGGAGAAATACAGCAGGATAAAGATGAGAAAATAGAGGCATTAAGTAAATACTATACTTCACTTAAAACAACAGATGCCATTAGAGAGATTGAAAGAACTTTTAAAAGTGGAGAATTAGAACAAGATGAGTTATCCAAAATTTTAGAAAGTATGCGTATTAAGGAAGGGGCAGAATTTCTCTTGTATTTAGATTCAGAAATAGTTGAAATGATTAACTATAGATTAAATCAAACTACTAGAAGAGAAATAGAGAAAAAAATTCAAGAGATTCAAAGCCTTGAAAAGGAATTGGAACAGCTAGCAAAGATTTACGAAAGAAAATCATTAGAAGAGCAAGTTTTAGCCCTAGGCAATACTGATGAATTTAGGATACAAGACTTAGCTGTTATATATAGTAGTATAGGCATTAAAAGTGGAGGACAGATATTAGCTCTAGTAGAGAACCATGAATTTATTACAGAGCTATACGAAGAGATTAACATACTAGAGAAGCTAAAAAAGCGGAATCACAATCGAGCTATAGATTTAGCAGAAACAGTACAAATCTATAAAAACTATCAATTAAAGGTGGAGGAATTAGTTGTCATTTATGAAAGAATGTCACTAGAAGAGTTAACAAAGGTTTTAGAGGAAATGTTCCGTAGAAATCAAACAATTCAGAGCTATAGCGTTGGTACAGAAGAATTGATTTTTACAGAAAAACAATTGGTGATTGATATACTACATAAATTAAAACCTAATAAAGCAGCTCAACTACTCCAGAGCTTGAAGCTAGAAAATTCAATCGATTTATCTAGAAAATTTGTTTTAGAATAGCCTATGCTATCAAATTATTCATACAAAAGCCTTTTATAACAAGGAAGGAAGGCTTTTATGAAGGGGATTGGAGATATACAAAGCTTTAAATTTTCTACGGGTTATAAAAAATGACAACTAGAAAGGAGGTGAAAGATATATGATAGAGCTTCAAAATATACCCGATATAAATATGTTTTCAAATAAACAGCAGGCAATACCTACAAAAGAAGGAAATAAAAATAAAAATTTTCTACAGATGCTTCAGAGGAAATTGGCAGAGGTAGATAATAATCAAAAAATGGGTTCAATAAAAACTTCAAATTCCAACACCTCTGAAGATAGACGACCTGTAAGCAATACTGATGCTAATAAAAAGTCTCGTAACCTACAGGAAGGTCTAAAGGAATATAATGATAATAAAAATTTAAAAAATGAAAAACAAGATGGAGCAAAGGCTGATTCAAAGACTGACTCAAAGGAAGAGAAGGACCTAAGCTTAATTGATGAAGAAACTAATGAAATAGGAGAAAATCCACTGCTACAGCAACTATTAAAGGTTATAGAAGATATGCTTCAATTAATGGAAGAAGAAAAAGAAGGATATTTACATCAAGACAAAGAAAAAATGAAGCTAGCTCTAGATTCATTAGGAGGAAAACTAGAACTAACACTAGAAATAAAAGAGCTGTTGCAATCAACAGAGATGCTTTTAGCAGGAGAAGAGGGATCTTTAAAAGATATTCAAATACCAAAAGGAATTATGGATTTGAAAAGAGAGATAGTAGGAATTCTTGAGGAATTCCAGGAGTTTCACCAACTTCAGGACAAGCCTTTAGAAGCTTTAGAAAATAATGCATCAAAGCTAGGGATGGAGACCTATAGAATAAATCAAGATTCATCAAAACCTGAAGAAAAACCCAAAGCTACAGGAGATGTAGTGATTTCACAGGAAGTGAAGGACTTAGGGGTTTCTAGTAAGCAAAAAGAGTTTGGTGAGGACTTCGGCTACAAAGGATATGAGGAGATAGAGTTAGATGAACAACTGGATGAATATAGATTTAATACTGAATTGCCAAAGGATTTTCAAATAAAATCTATTCATTCATCGAAGGAGTTCATCAACGACAAAACCCTTCACACTAAAAATATTTTAGAGCAAATTGTTCATAAGATGGATGGCATATATAAAAGCGGAAAAAATCAATTGAAGCTTCAGTTAACTCCAGAAAATCTTGGAAAGCTTTCGATAGACCTTCTGACAAGTGATCAAACAATAAAAGCAAAGGTATATGTAGAGTCTTTGCAGGTTAAAGAGGTTATAGAAAGCAACCTTAATCAATTTAAAGAATCCTTAAGGGATAAAGGGTTAAATATTTCTAGCATTGATGTTTCTGTTGGACAGGATCCTGGGACTTTTCATCAAGAGAGGAGCTATGGACAACAAAAAATAAAGCTAAAAAAGTCCTCTTACCTTGATGATGACAATTTAATAGCATTAGGAGAAGGAGATTCCTTAGCTATTAAAAATCCCTATATGATAAACACCAATTTTGATAAATTAGTATAAGGAGGGAACAAGACATTGAGTACTATTAATAACACGACTGAAGTGGAACATCGATATAGACATACCAATAAGGAAGAAAAGCCTAATAACGCTAGTAATTTAGACAAGGATGCGTTTTTAAATTTATTAGTGACACAGCTTAAAAATCAAGACCCATTAAATCCTATGGAGGATAGGGATTTTATCGCTCAAATGGCTCAATTCAGTGCTCTTGAGCAGATGCAAAATTTAAATGAAACTGTAAAAACCACAAAAGAAACAATCTCTCAACATATAACAATGATGAATAACAATATGGTAAAAAGTCAAACAGAAATTGCCAATATCCTATCAGAAATCAAGAAAGGACTAGAGATAGGCAAAGAAGATTTAGAAGATACAAATAAGGAAGAGGAAGTGGAAGTGGAACAATCCTAAAGGGTTACAAATGCAAGGAGGATGTCCTATGGTTACTTATAAAATTAATAATAAACACCTGATTTCTCAAAATAACTTACAAAAACCAAACAGTATAAAGGGTACTTCTGATTTTCATCAGGTTTTTCAACAGCAGATTAACAAAAGTGCTGAAATTAAATTTTCCAAACATGCCATTCAAAGGCTTCAGCAAAGAAATATAGAATTATCAGTCCAAGAAATATCTAAGCTAAACAATGCCATCGACACTGCTGCAAAAAAAGGAATTAAGGAAACCCTAATCATTATGGACAACAGGGCATTCATAGCAAGCGTCAACAATAAAACAGTTATTACGGCAGCGGTGGATGAACAGTTAGAGGACAATGTTTTTACCAATATAGACGGAGCTGTAATTATATAAGCCGGACCAACTATGGAGGCTTAACGTTTCTGACTGACAGAGGAAGCGGAGAAATGATAAATATAGGAGGTCATGAACAATGATGCGATCAATGTTTTCAGCTGTTTCTGGGTTAAGGGCCCATCAGCTTAGAATGGATGTTATTGGCAATAACATTGCCAATGTCAATACTGTAGGATTCAAAGGTTCCAGAGTTACCTTTCAGGAGGTTTTCAACCAAACCTTAAGGGGGGCTGGAGCCCCACAACAAGGAAGGGGTGGCACCAATCCTCAACAGGTGGGGTTAGGAATCAATGTTGCTTCTATGGACACCTTCCATATCCGTGGAGCAGTAGAAAGAACAGACTACAATACAGATTTAATGATTAATGGAGATGGATTTTTCATAGTAGGGGATGGAGATACAAGGAGTTATACTCGAGCTGGAAGCTTTGTTTTAGATGAGGCAGGAAACTTGGTTACACCTGAAGGCTTTAAGGTAATGGGTTATATGTATGATGAAAAGACAGGAAAAATGGGGACTACATTAGAAGGAATAGAAGTTTCTAGGGGGCTTAGTTTTGATGCAATGTCTACAGGAGCTAACTATCCAAGTCCTGGTGTTTTCTTTGAGGGTAATCTTAATGCAGACGTAAAGCCTGCTGGTGCTATGAATAATGAAGATCCTCCCAAATTCGAGGTAAAACCTCCTGAAGCTGGAACTGCATTGGAGGATATAAAGGATAATGAGGGTAAAAGTGCAGTTGCTAGGGACACAACATTCACTGTATATGATGAATTAGGAGGGGCTCATGAAGTAAGACTAGCTTTTGTTAAGACCGGTGCTAATGAATATAATGTATATACAGTAGATAAAGATGGGCGTATTACCGATGTCGGCCCTCACCCTATCGAATTTGAAAGTGATGGAACAATAAAAACTGGTCAAACGATGGAGCTAAAGAGGGTAGATTTAGATGATACCGGGAATGAAAAGGATTTGCTAGAAAATGGCGCTAAAAAATTTGAGTTTAAAATAAGCTTTGAAAAATTAACGCAATTTGCCAACGAATCCGATGCTTCCGCCACAAGTATTCATGGATATAAGCAAGGGAGTTTAAGTGATTTTGCTGTAGATAGCAATGGCGTTATAACCGGCTACTTTACCAATAATCAAATGCGCCCCATAGGACAAGTGGCCCTAGCTAACTTTAAAAACCCTGCAGGTCTAGAAAAAACAGGAAACAATCTTTACAGGGTTACATCTAACTCTGGAGAACCAATGATAGGAAATCCTGGAACCGGTGGAAGGGGTGCCTTAAACCCAGGGGCCTTAGAAATGTCGAATGTAGACTTGTCTAGGGAGTTTACCAATATGATTACCACCCAAAGGGGTTTTCAAGCAAATTCAAGAGTTATAACAGCTAGTGATGAAATGCTTCAGGAAGTAGTGAATATGAAAAGATAGTTTTATCCTTTAGTGGGATAGGTAAGCCATCCCACTAAAGGATAATGAAAGAATAATTTATACTACAAAAGAGGAAATTCAACAATGATTAAGGTTAAACGATTAAATAATAGTGAAATCCTATTAAATTGTGAATTAATAGAAATCATAGAAGAAACCCCGGATACGATAATTACCCTTATAAATGGACATAAAATTGTAGTTATAGAAAGTGCAGATGAAGTCCTTAACAAAATTATCAGCTATAAAAGAAGAATTTATGGTGTTCATCCTCAAAATCAAGAAAAGGCTTATGGAAAAGAGGTGTAGTTTTGGATTTAGCAACAGTTATTGGAATTATAGTAGGTTTAGCCTTTGTTACATGGGGTATTATTAGCACTGGTGATATTATTATGTATCTCAACTTGCCCTCTATTTTGATTGTATTAGGAGGAACAATATCTGCTACCTTCGTAGCCTATCCATTAGCAAAGGTATTAGAAGCCATGAAAATAGCATCAAAGGCATTTTCTAATAAAATCATTGAATCAGGAGAGATTATTGCAAAAATTATAGGATTGGCAAATACAGCAAGAAAAGAGGGGTTGCTGGCTCTAGAGGAGGCGGCAGAAGGAATAGAGGATGAATTTTTACAAAAAGGTATTATGTTAATTGTTGATGGTACCGATCCAGAGCTGGTAAGAAGCCTTCTGGAGACGGAATTATCCTTTATAGAAGAAAGACATAGGCAAGGACAGGGGATTTTTGAAACTATGGGGAGTTTGTCACCGGCCTTTGGTATGATAGGAACATTAATTGGGCTAATTAACATGTTAAGGACTTTAGATGATCCATCGACAATTGGCCCTAGTATGGCAGTAGCATTAATCACAACCTTTTATGGTTCCCTATTGGCTAATCTAATATTTATTCCTTTAGCCAATAAGTTACAACTTAGAAGTAGGGAAGAAATTTTAAGAAAAGAAATTATGGTTGAGGGATTACTATCTATTCAGGCAGGAGAAAATCCTCGTATTATTGAGGAAAAACTAAAGGCCTTTTTACCTCCAAAAACTAGAAGGGACTTGCAACAAAACCAGGAAGGTGTTGAAGCATAATGGCTAGGAGGAGGATTAGTGAAGACAAAACTCAACAAGGATCCCCAGCATGGATGGCTACCTATGGGGATATGGTAACTTTGCTGTTGTGTTTTTTTGTGTTGCTCTTTAGTTTTTCTGAAATTGATGTACAAAAATTTGAAGCTATTATACAATCTTTCCAGGGTTCCTTAGGTATTTTAGATGCTGGAAGATCAATTGAACCAAGTCAGTATATTTCTGATGGGTTGAATGATGAATTGACCACAAAGCAATTAGAAGAGTTAGAGGATTTTAGAAAGCTTCAGGAGCGACTTCAGCAATTTTTAAGGGAAAGAGAACTAGACGCTGACATATTGGTTTCTTTAGAAACTAGAGGGTTAGTCTTACGATTTCAAGACAATGTATTGTTTGATCCTGGAAGGGCTGAAATTAAAGGAACATTTACTGAGATTCTTTTAAATATAGCAGAGTTTCTAGATGAAGCAGAATATCAAAATAAATCTGTAAAGATAGAAGGGCATACTGATACAGTTCCTGTAGGTCTAAATTCAAAACATGAAACAAACTGGGAATTATCTGTGGCCAGAGCTGCTAATGTAGTAAGGTTTTTGATAGAAGATGTGGGACTGGAACCCACAAGGTTTTCAGCCGCGGGCTATGGAGAATATCATCCGGTAGCACCAAATGATACAGTAGAAAACAGAGCGAAAAATAGACGGGTGGATATTGTAATTTTAAAATCTGAACTAAATATTTCCACACCCTAACACATAAAAGGAATTGGGGGTAACTAAATGAATTTTAGGAAAATACTTTTATATTCATTAATAGGCTTTGTTCTATCTGGAATTTTCTTCGGGACCATATTATATTTTACTGTATTTAGAGTCCCCAAAGAAGTTAGCAATTATGTGGAAACTTATAAATTTCACCTAGGAAGCTTCTCAACCAATTTAAGCCATCAAAGGAGCTTTTTTAAAGGAGAAATTACAGTAGAAACAACAGATAAAAGTCTTTTGAAAAATTTAGATGAAAAAAATGCTGAACTTAGGGATCAAATTATAAAAACTATTATAGGACAAAAACCTGAAGATATTTTAAACCCCGAAGGACAGCAGGAGCTAAGGCAAGAACTGATAAGAATAATATCAGAGGTAATGGCATCAGATAAAATCACCAATGTTTACTTTACTGATTATATTATACAATAGGAGGTGATATGCTTGTCTGATGTTTTATCCCAAAATGAAATTGATGCTTTATTACAGGCTTTAAGTACTGGAGAGTTAGATGTAGAAGACATTCAAGAAGAAAAACAAGATAAAAAAATTAGAAGCTATGATTTTAAGAGTCCAAAAAAACTTGCCAAGGATCAGCTTCGAACCCTACAAATTATTCATGACAATTATTCTAGAAGCTTAAACACCTTTTTGTCAGGATACCTAAGAAGCTATGTGCAAACAGAAGTTTCTTCAGTAGAGGAATTATCCTACTATGAGTTTAGTAATTCCATCGTTAATCCTGCCATTATATCTATGATAAATTTTCATCCTCTTACAGGACAAATAGCTATAGATTTATCTCCTTCTATAGCCTTTACACTTATTGATAGAATACTTGGGGGTAGCGGTAAAAATTATGAAGAAATCCGAACCTTTACAGAAATTGAAATTACTTTGATCAAAAAGCTAATGAAACAAATAATTGATTTGATGATAGATCCATGGGAAAATGTTATTGAACTTCAACCTGTATTAGAAAAAATAGAGACCAACTCTCAGTTTGCTCAAATTGTATCTCCTAATGAAACGGTGGCATTAATAACCTTAAATATAAAAATAGGTGATGTTGAGGGGATGTTAAATATATGTATTCCCCATATTGTTATAGAGCCAATCTTGACAAAGCTCAGTACAAAATTTTGGTTCTCAAGCATTAGCAAAACAATAACAGAAGAAGACAAGAAAACCTTGAAAAAACGTGTAGAAAAAAGCAAAATTAATATTTGCGCCCAATTAGGCTCTACTTATATAACTGTAAAAGACTTTCTAGAACTACAGATAGAAGATGTGATCTTACTAGATCAATTGGCAAAGGCTGAAATAGAAATTTTTGCAGGGGATAAGCGGAAGTATTTTGGCCTCCCAGGAACAATGAAAAACAAAATCGCTGTAAAGGTTACTAGAATTGACAAGGAAGGAGATGAACTAGATGAATGATATGTTATCCCAAGAAGAAATAGATGCTCTCCTTAGAGGAAGTAGTATTAACTCAGATGAGGTTGAGGATGCAGGCTTTGAATTTACAGACATAGAAAAAGATGCTATTGGCGAAATAGGTAACATTAGCATGGGAACTTCAGCTACAACATTATCTACTTTATTAAGGCATAAGGTAACCATTACAACACCAAAGGTTTCTATCATGACAATGCAGCAGCTGTGTGAAGATTATCCAATGCCTTTCGTGGCAGTAGAGGTGAAATATAAAGAAGGTATACAGGGGCTGAATCTGTTAATTATAAAAATAGAAGATGTAAAAATTATTGCTGACTTAATGATGGGTGGCAGTGGACAAGCAGGTAGTGATCCTCTATCAGAACTCCATTTAAGTGCCATTAGTGAAGCTATGAATCAAATGGTGGGGTCTTCCGCAACCTCTTTATCGGAAATGTTCACAAAAAAAATAGATATAAGTCCACCTAGGGCATTTGAGCTGGACCTTCAAGAGAAAGATATCAATGGCATTTTTAACGATGACAAAGAAAAATTAGTTCGCATAGCCTTTAAAATGGAAATAGAAGGCTTAATAGATAGTGAGATTATGCAATTAATTCCAATTGGTTTTGCAAAAGAAATAATAAAGTCGTTAATGCCTACGAATGATGAAGCTTTGGCTTCCAGCATAAATCAATCTTTAGTTGAAGCAGAAGATAGAGATAAAGCAGATGATTATGATATTATAAATGCTTCTATGATAGAAGAAGAGACTTACTTAACAAGTGAAGCCCAACAAATAGATAACAAGCCTCAGCAAAACAAAAAGGTTAATGTTCAACCAGTGGAGTTCCAATCCTTTGACCAGCCTTCTTATAGAGGAATTCCAGAGAATATTAGTCTGATTCAAGATGTGCCCTTGAAGGTAACAGTTCAATTAGGAAAAACTGTAAAGAAGATAAATGAAGTACTGGAGTTTGGACCTGGTACAATAATTGAACTTGATAAACTTGTGGGGGAGCCCTTAGATATATTGGTAAATGGTCAATATGTAGCAAAGGGAGAAGTGGTTGTAATAGATGAAAACTATGGAGTGCGGATAACGGATATTGTTAATCCTCAAAAACGTTTTGCCAAACTTTAGGTAAGGGGTTATACTATAGATCTTATGGTGATTAATATTTAATTCAGACAAAATCTATAATTATTACAAGAATATGAAGGAGGAACTTAGTATGGCTAGTGGAATTTTAATAGTTGATGATGCTGCATTTATGAGAATGATGATTAAAGATGTGTTGACGAAAAATGGATTAGAGGTAATAGGTGAAGCGGAAAACGGACTGAAGGCTGTTGAAAAATATAAGGAGTTAGAGCCCCATCTAACGATTATGGATATTACTATGCCTGAAATGGATGGCATACAGGCTGTAAAAGAAATAAAAAAATTGGATGCTAACGCTAAAATTATTATGTGTTCAGCAATGGGTCAACAGGCAATGGTTATTGAAGCAATTCAAGCAGGAGCAAAGGATTTTATAGTAAAGCCTTTTCAAGCTGATCGTGTTATTGAAGCGGTTAAAAAAGCTATAGGATAACAAAGTAGATAGAAGGAGAATTCATGTTACAAAACAATATTTATACTATTTTTTCTACAGTAATTATGGCTGTTTTTGTAATTTTTATAGCTTATTATACAACAGTTATAATTAGCAAAAAATCAAATTTTTATCTTCAAGATAGAACCGTCAAGATATTAGAGCGAACAGGAATATCTACTCACTTGAATATAACAATTATTCAAATTGCTGATAAGGTTTATATATTAGCGGTTCAAAACAAAAATACTACAATCATTGATTCAATGGACTTTGAAAAATGGCATGAATATAGAAAAAACCACTATAGGCCAACTCAAAGTAATTTTGCTAGTATGTTTAAAAATCCTTTTAGTAAAATCATTGCATCAACAAGGACTAAAGCAGAAATCAGCAGCAAAAAAAAAGGGTGATAAAAATAAAAATCATGAGAAACAATAAAATTTCTAATAAAAAAAAACAGAAAAAGAAAATATACCTATGTGTAGTAGTTATTTTAATAAGTATACTTTTTAGTGCTATGGTTGTAAGTGCTGAGCCTAATAACATACCTATTCCAAGGATAGGATTAAATATTGAGGAGGCAGATAATCCCCAAGAGGTAGCGGTATCTATTCAGATATTGTTTTTGATGACTATCTTATCCCTAGCACCGGCTATTCTTATTATGATGACTAGCTTCACAAGAATCATTATTGTATTATCCTTTTTAAGAAATGCCTTGGCTACACAACAAACACCTCCTACTCAAGTTATAATTGGATTAGCTTTATTTTTAACCTTTTTCACAATGGCGCCTATAGCAACAGAAATCAATGAAAATGCACTGCAGCCTTATTTACAAGAAGAAATTAGTCAAGCAGATGCATTATCTATAGCTATAGAGCCTATAAGGGAATTTATGCTAAGACAGACTAGAGAAAAGGATTTAAGTTTATTTATAGAAATGGCCCATGTGGATGGACCTTTAGAAATCAATGAGATTTCCAATACAATATTAATACCCGCTTTTATTATTAGTGAATTAAAAACTGCATTTCAATTGGGGTTTATATTATTTATACCTTTTATCGTAATTGATATGGTAGTGGCTAGTACGTTAATGTCAATGGGGATGATGATGTTACCTCCAGCTATGATATCTTTACCCTTTAAATTATTATTATTTATTATGGTGGATGGATGGAATGTGCTAATCCGTTCCCTGCTTACAAGCTTCCATTAGAGGTGATAAGATGAATGAATCAATGGTTATCGAATTAGGACAACAGACAATGTTTACAATACTACTAATGGCGGCTCCTATGTTGGGTATAGGATTAATAGTAGGATTAGCTGTTAGTATTTTTCAAGCTACAACCCAGATTCAAGAGGCTACCCTAGCCTTTATTCCTAAAATCATAGCTGTTTTAGGTTCGGTAGTAATATTTGGACCTTGGCTACTATCTATTATTATTAACTTTACATTATCTTTATTTACAAATATGAGTAGTTTTATACAGTAAAGTGTGGTCAAACCTATGGAGAATATATATACAGATATTTTAGCAAATATAAACTTGTTTTTTCTTATTTTAGTTAGGGTTAGTGGTATATTTGTTATAGCACCTATATTTGGAAGAAATAATCTACCTGTAATTATGAAGGTGGGATTGTCAGCCCTTATATCCTTTATATTATTACCTATTATTTCATCAGATATAGGGATTCATCTACAACAGAATCATTTTTTTGAGTTAACTCTTAATATTACAAAGGAATTTTTATTAGGAGTCACTATTGGATTTATATGCTTTCTATACTTTAGTGCCTTGTATTTAGCTGGAACAATTATTGATACCCAAATAGGCTTTGCTATGGTAAATGTATTGGATCCTCAGCTTAATACCCAGATGCCTATAATGGCAAATTATTACAATATTTTAGTAACCTTAATATTTTTAATTTTAAATGGTCATCATTTCATCATCCGAGGTTTGGTATATAGCTATGAACTATTGCCAATAGGCTTTGTATTTACCATTAGCGAAGGAGTTATCTATAAATTAATTGATATGATGATGGAAATATTTGTATTGGCTTTTCAGTTCAGCGCTCCAATTTTAGCTACTATTTTTTTAGCCAATGTACTACTGGGTATTTTGGCCAGAACAATGCCCCAGATGAATGTTTTTATTGTTGGACTACCTTTGAAAATTTTTGTAGGTATCCTTACAATTTTGGTTACTTTACAATTTTTAATTCCTTTTTCCCAAAGGTTATTTGATAAGATGTTTGGTGGCCTATATGAAATACTTCAACTCTTATCAAAAGGATGATACTATGGAATTTAAAATCAATTTACAATTGTTCACAGAAGAAAAGACAGAAAAACCCACTCCGAAAAAAATTAAAGAGTCTAGGGAAAAAGGACAGGTTCTACAAAGTAAAGAAGTAAATTCTGCATTTATTTTATTAGGTGCTTTTGTTGCACTAAATCTATTGGCTACATATATAGGAATCACTTTAAGAAGCTTTACGATTAATCTATATGAAGAATACTTAAATGTAGATTATTTGTTTTCGATAAAGAATATAAATGGCTTATTGTTAGTTACCCTTTATAATCTTTTTAAAGTGGTATTGCCAATAGGATTTGTTTGTTTATTAATAGGGGTTATAGCAAGTTATTTACAAATAGGCTATTTGTTTACCACAAAAACCTTAGCCATAAAGTTTAGTAAATTAAATCCTGTTGAAGGATTTAAGAGAATGTTTTCTATGAAATCTATTGTTGAGCTAGTTAAATCTATTATAAAAATTCTTTTAATTGGCTTTGTTGTTTATCGATACAGTATAAATCAATTGAATGCTATATTCAATACAATAGTGATGGATGTAGAAGTAATCGTAAACACAATAAAGGAGATAACAATTAACTTAGGTTTAAGGGCTGGTATTGTATTATTAGTTATTGCAATACTAGACTATTATTATCAAAAATATGACTATGGAAAAAATCTCAAAATGTCTAAACAAGAAATTAAAGAAGAATTTAAACAAACAGAGGGGAACCCGCAAATCAAATCAAAGATTAAAGAGAAACAAAGACAAGCGGCTATGAGGAGAATGATGCAGGATGTACCTAAAGCAGATGTTATTATAACCAATCCAACCCATTATGCAATTGCTATCCAATATGACTCTCACCAATTTGCTGCACCTAAAATATTGGCAAAGGGCAAAGATTTAATAGCAGAAAACATAAAAAAAATTGCTAAAGAAAATAACCTGCCCATTATTGAAAACAAACCATTGGCTAGAACCCTGTATAGCACAGTAGAAGTTGGAGAGTTTATACCACCAGAGCTATATCAAGCTGTCGCTGAAATACTGGCCTATGTTTATCAAATCAACAACAGAATCTAAGGGGGACCCCATATGAAGTACGGAGATATTATTGTTGCATTAGCTGTCATTGCCATAGTTATTATAATTATCATACCTATCCCTTTAGCTGCCCTTGATGTATTATTGAGCTTTAATATATCACTAGCACTATTGATTTTATTAATAGCAATGTATACTCAAGAAGCTTTACAATTTTCTATATTCCCCTCTATTCTATTAATTACTACTTTATTTAGATTGGCTTTAAATATTACCACCACCCGATATATATTATCACGGGGGACAGCAGGTAATGTAATTAATACGTTTGGGGATTTTGTTATTGGAGGAAGTCCAATTGTAGGATTTATTGTGTTTTTAATCATTATTATTATTCAATTTTTGGTTATTACAAAGGGTTCTGAAAGGGTAGCCGAAGTAGCGGCAAGGTTTACATTAGATGCAATGCCTGGAAAGCAAATGGCAATTGATGCTGATTTAAATGCTGGACTAATTGATGATGCTGACGCTAGGAATCGAAGAAGTAAAATCCAAAGAGAGGCAGATTTTTATGGGGCTATGGATGGAGCCAGTAAGTTCGTTAAGGGGGATGCCATAGCTGGAATTATTATAACAATTATTAACATCATAGCAGGTTTTATTATAGGTGTATCGATACAGGGGTTAGATTTTGGTGCAGCAATACAAAAATACACCCTGCTAACTGTTGGAGATGGTTTAGTAAGCCAAATCCCTGCCTTGTTGATTTCTACAGCTACAGGGATTGTTGTAACTAGAGCTGCCTCAGAAGGGAACTTGGGCAGTGATTTAATTCATCAGCTTTTTAATCAACCGAAAATTATGTTCATTATTTCAGGGGTGCTATTATTTTTTGGTATTATAGGTCTACCTTTTTGGCCATTTTTCCTATTATCCATGGGTTTTCTATTTTTAGGAATGAAGCTAAGAAAGGAATTGCAAAAATCTCAGGTGGAAGAACCATTGGATGAAGTACAGGAGGCAGTTGAAGAAAAACGAAAGCCAGAAAATGTTATGCCCCTGTTGAATGTAGATCCTATAGAACTAGAGTTTGGATATGGCATACTTCCTTTAGCTGATGCAAGTCAAGGTGGAGACCTATTTGATAGATTGGTTATGATCAGAAGACAATGCGCTTTAGAACTAGGAATTATCGTACCTATGATACGGCTCCGTGACAATATACAACTAGAGCCTAATCAGTATGTCATAAAGATTAAAGGAATAGAAATTGCCATAGGAGAAATTATATTTGATCACTATCTTGCTATGAATCCAGGTATGGTTGATGAAGAGATAGAAGGTATTGATACCGTTGAGCCAGCATTTGGATTGCCAGCTAAATGGATAGATGAACAAGAACGAGAAAAGGCAGAGATATTAGGGTATACAGTTGTAGATCCACCGTCGATTATTGCAACCCATTTAACAGAAATTATTAAAAAACATGCTTTTGAATTATTAGGAAGACAAGACGTGAAAAAATTAATTGATCATGTTAAAGAAAATCATTCTGTATTAGTAGAAGAATTAATTCCTAATATTTTAACCTTAGGAGAAGTCCAAAAGATTTTAGGAAATCTATTAAAAGAAGGTGTATCTATTAGAAATTTAGTAACTATTTTAGAAACCTTAGCTGACTATGGAAATATTACAAGGGATACTGATATGCTTACTGAATATGCAAGACAATCTCTAGGTAGAGCCATTACGAAACAATTTATTACCACACAACCAGCTAAAGTTATAACAGTTACTCAAGATTTAGAACAAAGGATTATGGAATCTCTACAGCAGACGGAAAATGGAACTTATATTTCTATGGACCCTGATACAACCCAAAGAATGATTCATAATCTCTCTCAACAGGTTCAAAAAGTAGTTTCTTTAGGAGAGCAGCCTATTGTTGTTACAGCGCCGATAGTTAGACTGTATTTTAAAAGATTATCAGAGCAATTAACCTCAGATTTAATTGTTCTATCCTATAATGAAGTAGATCCCTCAATAGAAATTCAATCAATAGGGGCGGTGAGTATTTAGAGATGAAAGTAAAAAAATTTACAGCATCCAACAATCAAGAGGTCTTGATGAAGGTAAAAAATGAACTGGGTCCTGATGCAGTTATTTTATATCAAAGAAAAGTTAAACCTAAAGGATTATTTGGAATTTTTAAAAACCCTATTATTGAAGTAGTAGCAGCAAAAGAAGATAGGGAAGAGCTAATTACAAATAAATCTAAAGAAAAAATCAACCCTAACTTTGGAGCTTTTTACTCGGAGTTGAGTAATGAACCAAAAGAAGAAATCATCAAACCATCCCTTTCTAAGGAGGTTGATGAAATAAAGACAATGCTCAATACAGTTATTAATAAAATCAATCAACAGGAACTTCCTAGTCTATTAAACCATTCTCACCAAGAGGAAGTTTCAAAATTGTTCTATACCCTAAAGGAACAAGGGCTTGAAGAGGAAATCGTAAAGGAAATTTTACAGAAATGTATTGCGTATAATGACTTTAATGTAAAAGGGATAGAAAAAAAAGAAGAAATTAGAAAGGAAATTGCTAAGGTTGTCGATAAATATATTATGTATCCACCCCAATCATTAAAGTCCAAAATTATGTTTTTTATAGGACCCACAGGAGTTGGAAAGACAACTACGATAGCTAAACTAGCAGCTCAATTTTTATTGAATGAAGGTAAATCCATAGGTTTAATAAGTGCCGATACTTATAGAATTGCAGCTGTAGAACAGTTAAAAACCTATAGTGATATTTTGAACATTCCTCTAGAAGTTATCTATCATCCGTCAGAAATACATAATGCTATAAAAAAATTAAATGAAAAAGATATCATCATGATAGATACTGCTGGAAGAAGTCATAAAAATCAAAAACAGATTATAGAACTAAAAGCCCTGCTGGATGAAATAGAGGAAAAGGATATCTATCTTGTGATGAGTTGCACTTCTAAAGAACGAGATATTAAAGAGATTATTAACAGCTATAAGTTTATAGAAAATTACAGTGTTATTTTTACGAAACTTGATGAGGCTACTACCTTTGGATCTATTATAAATACTGGCAAAGAAACTAAACGTCCCATCGCCTATATTACTACTGGACAAAGTGTTCCAGATGATATTGAAGAAGTTAGCATTGAAAAAATTGTAAGCCTTATAACAAAGGAGGCTATGCAATAATGGATCAAGCTACAAAGCTAAGGGAATTAATTAATCGTAAAAAGCTACCCTCCACCAGCAATATAATAAAAAGTGATGGTAAAAGTAAACCTTCTACTAGAATCATATGTATAACCAGTGGAAAGGGTGGAGTAGGAAAGACAAATTTCACTGCAAATTTAGCCATAGCTTTAGCTAACTTGAATAAAAAAGTAGTAGTAATTGATGCAGATTTAGGATTAGCCAATGTTGATGTAATATTAGGTGTTATACCCCAGCATACCTTGTTGGATGTGGTGAAATTTAATAAAAGCATTACAGATGTTATGACTACAGGACCAAGAGGGATTAAGGTCATCTCTGGTGGTTCTGGTATTCATGATTTAGTTGATATGTCGAAAGAAAGTTTGGAGATATTAATAGAACAATTTAATGAAATCAACAGTCATGCTGATATTCTTTTAATAGATACTGGGGCAGGCTTATCAAAATCTGTTATGTCATTTGTTTTAGCTGCGGATGAAATTATTGTTGTTACTACATCTGAGCCTACTTCTATAACCGATGCCTATGCTATGATAAAAACCATAGGGGGATATAAAGAAAGTAAAAAGATCAAAGTTATTATAAATCGGGTAGAAAATACAAACGAAGGAAAGGCGACATTTGAAAAGCTTAAAAATGCTGCAGAAAAATTTTTAGGTATAGGGATAGAGAAGCTAGGATTCATTATAGATGATTATCATGTCAGTAGAGCAGTGAAAATTCAAAACCCCTTTATTATAGAATATCCTAATAGTTCAGCAGCTAAGAGTATAGAAATGATAGCATTGAAATTAATAGACCCTTTAGAAGGAGAAAAGGAATTTATAAAGACCCAGAGCTTTATCAATAAGGTTATTAGCTTGTTTAGATAGGAGAGAAAGACAAATGACTACTTCTATAAATTTTAAGATTGGTGAAAAACTTGAAATTGAGCCTGTGAAGGTGAAGAAGAATACTAATATAAAATCTATTTTTAGTCAATTAGTGGATAAAAAAAATGATTATTTATATATATCTAGTCCAATTAAACACGGAGTACCCTATCCCCTTAACATAGGACAACAGATAAAAATTATGCTTTATCGTGATGAAAAAGGAATGTATTGCTTCACTGGAGAAGTAATAGATAAAATAACCATACATCTTCCGATGTATATTATTGCCCCTTTAAGTGCCCCAGAAAAAATACAGCGTAGATATTATTATCGGCTAAAAACCTTAATAAAAGTAAATATAAGGGTTCTTAACGAAAATGATGTAATAGAGGGCTACACAAAAGATATCAGCGGTGGAGGAATGAAAGTTATTGCAAAAAAAACTGTAGAATTAGGCAAAAAATTGGAATTGAAGGTTTTTTTAAACGACAATAAAGAACTTACAATGGAAGGAGAAGTTATTAGGGTAGTAAGGGACCCTATATCAAATGAGTATGAAGTAGGTGTAAAGTATAGTGATATTAGTGATAACATAAGAAACCAAATAGTTGCTTTTATATTTGCAAAACAAAGAGAACTTCGACAAAAGGGATTGATTTAAAATGATATTAACCCAAAAAACAATAAAAGTGGGGATTGTAGATGATTCACCTTTTATGAGGAAGCTTTTAACAGACATTCTAAACAGTGATAAAGGGATAGAAGTAATAGCAACAGCAAAAAATGGCAAAGAAGCAATAGAGATGATTACAACTTTAAAACCTGATATCATAACTTTGGATATTGAAATGCCTATTATGAATGGTATAGATACATTAAAATATATTATGGAGTATAATCCATTGCCAGTAGTCATGCTAAGCAGCTTAACCTATACAGGAGGAGCAGCTACCATAACTGCCTTAGAACTAGGTGCTGTTGATTTTATTCAAAAACCATCAAGTATATTTATGATTAATGGAGAAAATTCAAAGGCAGAGATAATAAGAAAGGTTAAAAATTCTTATCGTGCAAAAGTAATTCATAGTCCCATAATCCCTTGCAAAGTTAACTGTGAAAATGTTACAAGGCCTAATAAAGCCTTGAGAAATGCAAAGGGAGATTGTGTGAACACTATTGTTGCCATTGCTACTTCAACTGGAGGACCTAGAGCACTGCAGTCTATTATTCCTTTAATACCTAAACATTTTCCAGGAGCATTTTTGATTGTTCAACATATGCCTCCTGGCTTTACAAAATCCTTGGCAGAAAGGTTAAACAGTATTTCTGAGGTTACTGTAAAGGAGGCAGAGGACTCAGAAAAAATTGAAACGGGTCATGTATATATTGCTCCTGGCAATTATCATCTAGGAGTAAAGAAGGATTATTCAAATCAATTATATATTGATCTGTCCCAAGAACCACCTATACTAGGGCATAGACCCTCTGCTGACCTGCTATTTAAGTCATTATCTCAAGGTATTCTAACAAATACTAGGATAATAGGTGTTATTATGACTGGTATGGGCTCTGATGGAACAAAAGGTTTAAAAGCCCTTAAGGAAAAAGCATCACCCTATATTATTGCTCAAAGTGAAGAAAGTTGTGTAGTTTATGGGATGCCTAAAAGTGCAGTTAATTCTGGAGTTGTTGATGAAATAGTTCCATTAGAAGGAATAATGGAAGCTATAGTAAATAGAGTGGGGGTGTCATAGTATGGATATGAATCAATATTTAGACATATTTATGGAGGAATCTAAAGAAAATTTACAAAGCATGAATGATATTTTGATGAAGCTAGAAAATGAACCGAAGGATATGAATTTATTAAACGAAATTTTTAGAATTGCCCATACTTTAAAAGGGATGTCTGGGACCATGGGTTTTACTAATATCGCCAGCTTAACCCATGAGATGGAGAATATTTTAGATGATGTACGAAATGGCACTATCGATATGAACCCAGAGGTAATAGATTTGTTGTTTGAATGCTTCGATGAATTAGAAAAATATGCAAATCATATTGATGAATACAACAATGAAGGTGATTTAGACTCTCATATATTAATAGAAAAGTTAAAAGATCTATCAAATATGAGGGGGGGAGAAACAAAAACTATGGATAAGGGAGAGAAAATCCTTCTTCAAGATGCTCCTCATATTAAAATAAACAAATATGTAGATAGCACTGTTCAAAGGGCAATTGAAAAGGATTTCAATGCATTTTTAATTAAAATCACCCTAGATGAAAAGTGTATGCTTAAGTCTGCAAGGGCTTACATCGTTATTAGCACCCTTGAAAAATTAGCAGAAATCATTCATGCTGAGCCAGACATAGAGGATATAGAGGATGAAAAATTTGATTTTTCCTTTGAGCTGATTATCATTACAAAACACAATGAAGAATATATTTACAAGGAACTTGAGGGTATATCAGAAATACAGTCTATAGAATTTACTAATCTTCAAGATAGAACGTACTCAATTGAGTTAAATGGTGGAGATGATAAAGCTGAGGCTAGTCTTCTTGAAAATCATGGAAAAACAAGTAATGATATGCCAAATAACCTTCAAGAAGAGACAAATAACAAAAAATCTAAAACTGGAAAGACAGTAAGAGTTGATATAGATAGACTTGATAATCTAATGAACTTAGTTAGTGAATTAATTATTATAAAAACAAGATTAGAAGATATTGATGATACAGATAAGAAACATGGAATGAATGAAGCCACTGAGCATTTAGAAAGAATTACTACCAGCTTACATGATGCAGTTATGAAGGTAAGGATGGTACCTATTGAAAGGGTATTTAATCGCTTTCCTAGAATGGTAAGGGATTTGTCTAAGGAATTAGATAAAGAAATTTCTTTAATTCTAACAGGTGCTGAGACAGAAGTAGATAGAACGGTTATAGATGAGATAGGAGATCCTCTTATTCACTTGATTAGAAATGCTATTGATCATGGCATTGAAAATGCTGAAACTAGGATAAAATCCAACAAAAACAAAAAAGGGGTTGTAAAGCTTTCAGCATATCCAGATGGGAATAGTGTCGTCATTGAAGTAGAAGATGATGGAAAGGGCATAGATGTAGAAAAAGTTAAAGCTAAAGCTATAGAAAAAAATATTATTTCTATACAACAAAGTCAGTTAATGGAAGATCATGAAATAATTCAGTTGTTATTTGCACCTGGTTTTAGTACCGCTGATAAAATTTCTGATATATCTGGTAGAGGAGTAGGGTTAGATGTTGTGAAAACCAAAATAGAAGCTTTGGGGGGTGTCGTAGAAGTTAACTCTAATCTAGGAAAAGGAAGTAAGTTCGTTATTAGACTTCCATTGACACTAGCTATCATTCAAGCTCTTCTTGTTATTACTGGTGATGAAAAATATGCTATTCCTTTGAATAATATTAAAGAGATTACAACGATTGATGTTAAAAATATTAGAAAGGTACAAGATAATGAAGTAATATTATTTAGAAATAGCACATTACCTATTTTAAGGCTATCAAATCTATTAAACATACCTAATTCCCAGGAAGACAAAGAAGAAATTACAGTTGTAATTGTAAGAAAAGGCGATAAAATCGTGGGAATAGTAGTAGATGAACTAATTGGACAACAAGAGATTGTTATAAAGTCTTTAGGAAAGTTTCTTTCTAATATAAAAGGTATTGCAGGGGCTACAATATTGGGTAATGGATCTGTGGCATTAATTATTGATACTAATTCATTTTTTTAAAGAGGTGAGATAAATTGAATAGTTATGAAGAGACAATAAATCAGTTTGTTATATTTAAGTTGGATGAAGAATATTATGGGATTCCTATTAATATTGTTGAGACAATTGAAAAAGTTACAGAAATTACTCGTCTTCCTAACGCCCCACATTATGTAAAAGGAGTGATTAATCTTCGGGGAGAAGTAGTTCCTATAATTGACTTGAGAAAAAGATTCAACATGGAAAAGGGGGAGCTATCAGATGAGTCCAGAATTATTATTTTATCCTTAGAGGAAATGATAATTGGCATGTTAGTTGATAGTTCATCAGAGGTTTTAACAATTGAACAAAATGACATTGATAATTCCAGCAATCTAATCGGTAGCTTCGAAGAAGATTACATTAAAGGTATAGGCAAGGCTGGAGATAGAATGATTATTATTTTAGACATAATAAAAGTAATAAGTTAAAGCACTTACTCAACACGAGGAATGGAGGTGTATTTAATAAGATGTTAAATGTTGAAGATTTGAATAGTATCCATCTTGATGTTTTACGAGAACTTGGCAACATTGGATCGGGGAATGCTGTAACTGCTTTAGCTAAGATGTTGGACAAAAAAATTGATATGGAAGTTCCAATGGTTAAAATATTAAATTTTCATGATGTCAGCAATACCTTAGGAGGAGAAGAGAAAGTAGTAGCAGGGATATATTTTGATGTAAGCGGCGATATAACGGGAAACATTATGTTTTTATTAGATATTATGTCATGCAAAGTATTAACTGGAATGCTTATGGGTAGAGAAGATTATGTTAAAGAGTTAGATGAGATGGATCGTTCAGCATTACAGGAAATAGGAAATATTTTATCGGGATCATATATCTCGTCTCTATCATCTCTTACGGGCTTAAATCTAAACCTTTCAATTCCTTCTCTGTGCATCGATATGGCTGGAGCTATTCTAAGTGTTCCAGCAATTCAGTTTGGTTGCATAAGTGATAAAGTATTACTAATAGAAACAAAGCTAAGGGAGGGCAATGACTTAGTAAAGGCTAATTTTTTTCTTATACCTAATGCCGAATCTTTTAGTGTCCTATTAAAAAGTCTGGGAGTGTATGGTTAGATGCAGAATATAATAAAGGTTGGTATGGCAGATTATAAAATTGCGAAACATCCAGAAATATTAACTACATTAGGACTAGGTTCCTGTGTAGGCATAGCTTTATATGATACAAAGGTTCAAGTTACAGGTTTAGCTCATATTATGCTTCCTTGTAGCAAACAAATTAAGAATAATAGTAACAAAGCAAAATTTGCAGACACAGCAATTAGTATGCTAGTAGAAGAAATGATTAAGGATGGTGCAAGCAGCAATAGAATTATAGCCAAAATAGCTGGAGGGGCACAGATGTTTTCCTTTGGAAACAATAGTGATGTCATGAAAATTGGTCAAAGGAACGTGATTGCCACGAAAGAAATTTTAGAAGGCTTTAAGATCCCTCTTATAGCAGAAGATACAGGAGGGAACTTCGGGAGAACAATAGAGGTTTATTCAGATACTGGGAAGATGTTCATTAAAACAATAGGATATGGTGTTAAAGAAATTTAAGAGACTATATAGGCCAGGAGGTTTTAAAATGACATATCAAAGCCTATGGCAACAGTATAAAAAGTGTAATGATTTAGACGCTAAAAATCAACTAATTGTCAAATACATTGAACTGGTTAAGGTGATTGCTGGCAGGCTATATACTACCTATGGTTCTAATATAGAGTTTGATGATCTAGTAAGCTATGGCATATTTGGATTGATAGATGCAATAGAAAAGTTTGATATGGATAAGAAAGTAAAATTTGAAACCTACGCTCAGATTCGTATTAGGGGAGCTATTATTGACCAAATAAGAAACCTGGATTGGATTCCAAGATCTATAAGACAAAAATCAAAATTGATAGAAGAAGGATACAATAATTTAGAGAATAAACTAGGGAGAACTGCAACTGATATAGAAATAGCTCAGGAACTAAATCTATCTCTACAGGAATTCTATACAATCCTCCACCAGGTCCATAGCTTTAATATAATATCATTGGAAGAAAAACTATATGATAGTAACATAATAGACTATAAAAACTATGAGTCGGAAAATTCACCTGAAGATATTGTTTGCAACAATGAAGCTTATGGAAATTTACAGCATAACATAGAGGGACTCCCTAATCGTGAAAGACAGGTTATTTCTCTATATTACTATAATGAATTAACCTATAAGGAGATAGGAAAGCTTTTAGGAATATCAGAATCTAGAGTTTCACAACTGCATTCTAAGGCCATAGCTAGATTGAAATCAAAAATAACAGTTCTATAGAATTAGATTAAAAAAGGGGGGAGAAGAATGAGTAAAAAATTTATTGTTATTGAGGGCCATAGCTATGAAAATGCATTGAATAAAGGATTGAGGGAATTAAAGATAACCGAGAAAGATGTAAATGTTGAAGTTTTGGAAGAAAAAAAATCTTTTATTTTTAGAAAAGATTATATTAAATTGAAAATAACCTTAAAGGAAGAAGTTACAGAAAATCCACTAGTAAATATAACTGATGAATTAGAAAAAGAAGCAAATGAAACTTTTCTTCATTGTCATAATGATAAGATTCATAGAGAGCATGAGAAAATCTTTGAAATCAACTATCTCCCTGATGGAGTCTACCTTAGTATTACTAAGTCTATATCAGAAAGCAATCAAGAAGTAAGACAAAAAATTATTGATTATTTGGAAAAAAAGTCTATTGAAGACTTTGAAATAGAGGCTATTGATACATATTTTAGTGAAAACATTAATAAGCCAATGAAAATTGCTCCCTATCAGGTAGAAAAACTCATTGATGGTGATGTAGTTATTGAAATCTCTAAAAACAAACTTGAGGCCTATATATCTATTACTAAAGCTGACGGAGGAAAAGCCGTTACATTTGATGTAGCCAAAGAAAAGTTAAAGGACAAAGGGATTGTATATGGTATAGATGAAGAAAAATTGCAAACGATTATAGAAAACAATTTGTTTCATACAAAAATGCTTGTTGCTCAAGGGAAGAAGCCAGAAGCCGGCAAGGATGGAAGTCTACGACATCACTATGATACAGATGGAGAAATTAAACCTAAAATATTAGAAGATGGAACAGTGGATTTTAAACAATTAAATCTAGTAAAAAACGTGAAAAAAGGACAACTACTAGTTGAAATTATTCCCCCTACTGAGGGTGTTGCAGGGATAAATATTTTTGGAGAAGAAATTCCCCCTCAAAAAGGAAAGGCAGCAAAACTAATCAAAGGGAAAAACATTATAGAAAGTGAAGATGGATTAAAAGTTTATGCTGCTACAGAAGGTCAAGTTCACACGAAGGATGGAAAATTACAGGTAAGTGAGATTTATGAAATTGTAAAAGATATCGATAATGGAACTGGAAATATTAAATTCAATGGCAAAGTCATTGTTAAGGGGAATGTTAAGTCAGGCTTTACTGTTGAAGCTGAAGGGGATATAGAAGTAAATGGTGTAGTAGAAGGGGCTACCCTATTAGCTAAGGGCGATATCATTTTAAATAGAGGTATACAGGGCAATAATCAAGCATATTTAGAGTGTAATGGAAACTTGATAGCGAAATATATTGAAAATAGTAGAATTAAAAGTTTGGGTAATATAGAGGCAGACTGTATATTACACAGCAATGTTGTTGCTAAAGAAGCTGTGAAGGTACTAGGTAAAAAAGGTTTAATTGCTGGAGGACATATTCGAGCTGGTAAAGAAGTAAGTGCTAAAATAATTGGTTCTCATATGGGTACTGTGACGAAGATAGAAGTAGGTATTGATCCTGATGATAAAGCAAAACATGAAAAAATTAAGGAAGAAATTGTGGAAATTGAAAAAAACTTAATTAATTTAAAAAAGACTATAGAACTATTAAATAAGACAGGGAAAAATTCAGGTTTGGAACAAAACAAGAAAGAATTTTTAATAAAATCCATAAAAACCTATGATTACTTAAAGGGTAAGCACGGAACAATGTCAGAAGAATTTAAAATGCTAGAATTTAAAATGCAGAATTTATCAATAGGCAAAATACATGTTATGGGTAAAATGTATCCAGGAGTAAAAGTAGGGATATCAAATGCAGTAAAACACATATATGATGAATTAAATAGAAGTACATTGTATAAAAAAGAAGGGGAAATAGTAATCGGTCCCTATGAAAAATAGGTGGTGATAATATGTCAATAAAACCCATTGATTATCATCTAACTATGAAGAACATAATATATGAAGCAAAGGATAAACACAATGATTTTAATAGGATAAAAGAAACAAATGCTTATTTGCAAAACAATGAAAAAATAGAATTTCAAAGAAATAAAAACAGAATCAAACAGACAGAGGAAACAGAAGGAAAAAAGATCAATAACGAAAATAAACAACAGTCAAAAGAACAGAAAAAAAAATCACCCTGTAATAGAAAAACTCAAGATGATTGTATGCAAAAGGAAAGTAAGTCCAGCAAAGTAGCTATAGATGGGAATAAAGGTATAAAAATAGATATATTTATATAAATATAGAGGTGTATTATGGATTATAATAGCATTATCATATTGATAGGAAGTATAATCATTATTGTTGCATTATATTTTTTGTTAAGAAACAAGAAGGAAGATTTTTATGGAGAGTATATAACTACATCCCCTCTCAATGAAAATCACATAAAAGATTTTGAAAGATTAATTAGAGAAGGGAACCAGAAAACAATTGATGAAATTAACAGATTAAAGTTGGAAATTAGAGAACTAAAGAAACATGTAAAAACAATGGAAAATCTAATAGAAGAACACAAAAAAGATGATAGTTTACAGAATGAAAATTTTAATAATATGGAAGAAGAAAACTTTAATTATTTATTAAATTACAATAAATTTATTCATAAAAACAAAGATGTTATAGAATTATTTAAAAATAATAAAACTCCTGAAGAAATTGCAAGAATATTAAATAAAAGCATTAGAGAAGTTGAAATGGTAACTAAACTGGTAAAATGAGGTGAAGTGTTTGAAACATTTTTCTATTCAGAGCTTAGTTATAGGAATAGGAATGGGGATGATTATTACATCCAGTATAAATATATTACATAATGGTCAAAATGATATAAATATACTTGATAACAATGAAAACTCATTAGTTGTAAATTCCCAAGACAATAGAGGGGTTCCTATAATTGCCGA
The DNA here is from genome assembly GCF_900100845.1 of Natronincola ferrireducens. NCBI lineage: Bacteria > Bacillati > Bacillota > Clostridia > Peptostreptococcales > Natronincolaceae > Natronincola > Natronincola ferrireducens. Next base: position 227,595 of record NZ_FNFP01000002.1, read on the forward strand.
AGAGTCTCATAAAAAACCTTATGAGAATGCAGAAAAAGCTAATAACATCAATAATGAAGAAAATAAAACAATTAAAGATCAAGAATATATAGAGATATTTATAAAAAAGGGATTAAATAGTAAAGAAATAGCAAAAATATTAGAGGAAAAGAAAATCATTGATAATAGCGATGATTTTCTACTATTAGCAAAGGAACTGAAGGTCACAAATTTATTAAGGCATGGATTTAGAAAGATACCTGTTAATAGTTCCTTAGAAGAAATAATAGAAATTTTGATGGAAATACAATAATAAATATATAATAAATTGACAATAATTATGATAGATTTACAAAATAAATATTGCTTAATGCTTGACAGTATGTTAGAATACAAAAGGTGATAAAACACACATCTTATAATCTGCTTAGTAGTGCCTATATAGGTCCTAGGTTGAAATGATTAAGATGGAGGAAAAAAACTAAAGGAGGCAATAAAATGTCAGTAATTTCTATGAAACAATTATTAGAAGCTGGTGTTCATTTTGGACATCAAACAAGAAGATGGAACCCTAAAATGGCAGAATATATTTTCACAGAAAGAAATGGTATTTATATCATTGACTTACAAAAAACCGTGAAAAAAGTTGAAGAAGCCTATGATTTCATTAGGGAATTAGCTTCAGAAGGAAAAACCATTCTTTTTGTAGGCACAAAAAAACAAGCCCAAGAAGCAATTGAAGAAGAAGCAAAAAGGGCTGGTATGCATTATGTTAATCAAAGATGGTTAGGTGGTATGTTAACCAACTACAATACAATTAAAAACAGAATTAATCGTCTTCGTGAATTAGAGAAAATGCAAGAAGATGGTACATTTGATGTGTTACCTAAAAAAGAAGTAATAAAGCTTAAAAACGAAATGGAAAAGCTAGAAAAATTCTTGGGTGGTATTAAAGACATGGCTCAAATGCCAAGTGCTCTTTTTGTAGTAGATCCAAGAAAAGAAAGAATAGCTATAAAAGAAGCTCATATATTAGGATTACCTGTAGTATCTATTGTTGATACTAATTGTGATCCTGATGATGTTGATTACGTGATTCCTGGAAATGATGATGCTATTCGAGCTGTAAAGTTAATAACAGCTACAATTGCAAATGCAATCTTAGAAGGAAAACAAGGATATCAAACTGAAGAATAGTAAACAAGAAACAATAATCAAGGTAAGGGTTTAGGGAAATTTTCCTTACATCCTTACCTTTAAAAATACTTTAGGGAGGCGTTATAAATGAATATTACTGCAGCCATGGTAAAAGAGCTTAGAGAGAAAACTGGAGCAGGTATGATGGATTGTAAAAAAGCACTAGCAGAAGTTGAAGGAAACATGGAAAAGGCTGTTGAAATTTTGAGGGAAAAGGGACTAGCTGCTGTTGCTAAGAAGGCAGGAAGAGTTGCAGCTGAAGGATTAGTAGAGGCATACATACATGGTGGTAGAATAGGTGTGTTAGTAGAGGTAAATTCAGAAACAGACTTTGTTGCTAAAAATCAGGAATTTAAAGAGTTTGTAAAAGATGTAGCTATGCAAATAGCTGCCACTAATCCTTTATATGTAACAAAAGAAGAAGTACCACAAGATGAAATTGAAAAAGAAAAAGAAATTTTAAGAAAACAAGCTTTAAATGAAGGAAAGCCAGAAAAAATTGTTGATAAAATGGTAGAAGGAAGAATTGAAAAATATTATAAAGAGGTTTGCTTATTAGAACAATCCTTTGTTAAAAATCCTGATATCACTATTGGGGAGTTATTAACACAAAAGGTTGCTAAAATAGGTGAAAACTTGAGTATTAGAAGATTTGTAAGATTTGAAGTTGGGGAAGGAATAGAAAAAAAATCTGAGAATTTTGCAGAAGAAGTTGCAAAGCAAATCGGACAGTAATTTTGATAGGAGAACACTTTCGTGTTCTCTTTTAAAATAAAGACGCTGTTAAAGAAAAATATTGATATTTTTATAGAACCATTTAATACAACCAAAATAGAAAATAATAAAATTATAGATAATTTAATGTGTGAAATAGTTTTTTTTAGTAAAAACTATATGTAAATTAAAGGATTTTTTCGCTAACTGTAGAAATAATTAGATTGGAGGCATATCTATGAAAAAACCTCTATATAAAAGAGTATTATTAAAGCTGAGTGGAGAAGCTCTTGCTGGAGAAAAAGGCTTTGGCTTAGATACAGATACAATAAACAAAATTGCTCTTCAAATTAAAGCAATTACCCAAGAGGGAGTAGAAGTTGCTGTTGTTGTCGGCGGAGGTAACTTCTGGAGAGGAAGAAGTGGAGAAGGTATGGATAGAACAACGGCTGATTATATGGGAATGATGGCCACTGTTATTAATTCTTTAGCTTTGCAAGATGCTCTAGAAAATATTGATATCGTAACAAGAGTACAGACAGCTATTGAAATGCGCCAAATTGCAGAACCTTATATTAGAAGGAGAGCCGTAAGACATCTAGAGAAAAACAGAGTAGTTATTTTTGCAGCTGGAACTGGAAATCCATATTTCTCAACAGATACCACAGCTGCCTTAAGAGCAGCTGAAATTGAGGCGGATATTATTTTACTAGCTAAAAAAGTTGATGCAGTATATGACAAAGATCCACATATAAATAGTGATGCCAAGAAATTTGAAGAATTGACTTATCTAGATGTTTTAAAGCTAGAGTTAAAAGTTATGGACTCCACAGCCACTTCTTTATGTATGGACAATAAAATACCAATAAAGGTATTCAGTCTAGATGAAGCAGAAAATATTGTCAAGGTTATTCATGGTGAAAAAATAGGAACCTATGTCCATAGTGATATTTAAAAAAGCTATATAAAAGGGAGGAGAAAAAATGTATTTAGATGCACATAAGAATTTAGAAGAAAAAATGAACAAAACCTTAAAAGTACTGAAGGATGATTTTAACAGCATAAGAGCTGGTAGGGCAAATCCAGCTATGCTTGACAGATTGACTATTGACTACTATGGAACTGTTACACCAATAAAACAAGTTGCTTCTATAGCAGCTCCTGAGCCAAGATTAATAACGATTCAACCCTATGATCCATCAATTATAGGAGCTATTGAAAAAACTATTCAACAATCGGATTTAGGAATCAACCCATCTAATGATGGTAAAATTATTAGATTAAATATTCCACAACTAACAGAGGAAAGAAGAAAAGACCTAACAAAAATTGTTAAGAAAACAGCAGAAGATAGTAAGGTTGCTATTAGAAATGAGCGTAGGAATGGCAATGATGCACTAAAGAAAATGCAAAAAGATGGCGAACTTACAGAGGATGAGTTAAAATTAGCTCAAGAGGAAGTTCAAAAGATTACCGATAAGTTTATAAAACTAATTGATGAGATGACAGAGAAAAAAGATAAGGAAATTTTGGAGGTATAATATTGAAGATAATACCTGATTTATTAGGTTATAGAATTGAAGATGCTTTAGCTTTAATAAATACAAATTCCTTTAAAATTAACATTCAGGAGAGCAAAGGTAAAAAATGGAATGAGCAGGGACAAGCTAGAGTTATACGGTTAAAACAGCTAACAAAGGATGAAATAGAGCTTATAATATCTTATTTTTAAGCCCCCTCCCAAGGGGGTTTAAAAATAGCTGAGGTGATTGTAGCATAATGAATATATCTGAAAAAATTACTGTTAGAGACAACTTGAAAAATTTACATAATGATGGAGATAATATGCCTCAACATATAGGTATTATTATGGATGGTAACGGGAGATGGGCAGAAAGCCGAAAACTTCCAAGAACCCTAGGTCATAGGGCAGGGGTAGATGCAATAAGGGATATAATCACTAAAGCATCTAATTTAGGTTTACAATATTTGACCTTGTATGCCTTTTCAACTGAAAATTGGAAAAGACCGGAAGCTGAAGTGTCTGCATTGATGAAATTATTAATTGAGTATTTAAAAAAAGAAGTAAGGGAATTACATAAAAACAATGTAAGAATTCATACAATAGGAGATATAACGAAATTTCCAGAGTCTGTTAGGGAGGAAATTAGTAGAGCTAAAGAGTTAACAAGCGGTAATAATGGGCTGTGTGTTAATATTGCATTAAATTATGGCAGTCGGGATGAAATCGTAAGAGCTGTGAAAAAAATCAGCAATAAAATACTATGTAAAGAGATGGATTTGAAAGATATAGATGAAGATCTAATTAGTATACATTTGGATACTGGAGGTATACCACAGGTTGACTTACTTATAAGAACCAGTGGAGAATATAGATTAAGCAACTTTTTATTATGGCAATGTGCTTATGCTGAACTTTGGTTTACTGATGTTTATTGGCCAGATTTTAATGGAGAACATTTAGTAAAGGCTATTCATGATTTCCAAAATAGACAAAGAAGATTTGGTGGAGTTTAGGAGGGGATGACATGTTAAAAAGAATAATTAGTGGTGTTGTGGGAATTCCCTTGTTAATTTTCATCGTACTTTATGGGGATTTACCTTTATACTTAGCAACGATGCTAGTAAGTTTAATAGGCTTAGGAGAGTTTTATCATGCAATGACTTTTAAAGAGTATAACCCCATATCTTACATAGGCTATGGTGTTGGTATAGCTTTATTGACAATTTTCTATTTTTCACTGAATCTGGAACTTATCTTTTTACTTATTTTTATAGCTACAATTATTTTAAGTGGCATTTTATTATATAACTCTAAACATACAATTTTAGATATAAGTGTTACCCTTTATGGAGTTCTTTATGTTCCACTATTTTTAGGGCATATTATTTTAACAGATAAGCTAAATAATAGCTATATCATTTGGTTGATTTTTATAATTGCTTGGGCGACAGATACCTTTGCATATTTTGGAGGATGTTTTTTTGGAAAAACAAAGCTATGTCCATCAATCAGTCCTAAAAAAACAGTTGAAGGGGCTATTAGTGGTATTTTAGGGAGTATAATTGTTAGTAGCATATTTGCCTATATTTTTTTCATAGAATATATTGTAATGGTAGGTTTTTTAGGATTTTTTGGAAGTATTATTGCTCAAGGAGGAGATTTGACTGCTTCTCAAATCAAACGGTACGTAGGAATTAAAGATTTTGGAAATTTAATTCCAGGTCATGGAGGAGTGTTAGATAGATTTGATAGTATTTTATTTACTGCTCCGATTGTCTATTATTTCTTTGCTTTATTGGTAAAATAGTAATGGAAATAAGCATGGCCTCAAGCAATGCTTATTTTATTGGATACGAGGTGAAAAAATGATAAAAAAAATTAGTGTTTTAGGCTCTACTGGCTCCATTGGTAAACAAACGTTAGAAATTGTAAGGGAACATCCTGATAAATTTGAAATAGTTGGTTTAGCTGTAATGAAGAGTATAGATGATTTAGAGGCTCAAATCAATGAATTTAAACCTAAAATTGTAGCAGTTTTTGATGAAGAAAGAGCAAAAACATTGATTAATAGAATATCCGGTAACACTCAGGTACGATGGGGAATCAAAGGTCTTATAGAGGTTGCAACCTATTATGAAACGGAAGTGGTTTTAAATTCGGTGGTAGGTAGTGTGGGATTAATTCCTACTCTTGAAGCAATAAAAAATAAAAAAACAATTGCATTGGCCAATAAAGAAACTTTAGTAGCTGCCGGAGATCTAGTGATGAAGGAATGTAAAAACAATGATGTAAATATGATTCCTGTAGATAGCGAGCACTCTGCAATACTTCAATGTTTGCAAGGAGAAAAAAGTGCAAATCTTGACAAAATCATATTAACAGCTTCTGGGGGACCCTTCAGAAACTGGTGTTATGATGATATAAAGCAAGTAACTTTTAAAGATGCATTAAAACATCCTAATTGGAGTATGGGGAAAAAAATATCCGTTGATTCCTCTACCTTAATGAATAAGGGTTTAGAGGTTATAGAAGCTAAATGGTTATTTGACGTGGATGTGGAGAAAATAGAAGTAGTTATTCACCCCCAAAGTATTATTCATTCCATGATAGAGCTAAAAGACGGGTCCATTATTGCTCAGCTAGGAGTACCTAATATGAAGCTACCAATTCAATATGCCTTATCTTACCCTGACAGAATTCAGGGAGAGGTGACAAAACTAGATTTTAAAAAATTTCATACTTTAACCTTTGAGGAACCAGACCTTAAAAGATTTCCTTGTTTAAGTTTAGCTTATGAGGCTATTAGGATAGGAGGAACAATGCCCTGCGTCCTAAATGCAGCAAATGAGATGTTAGTAGATTACTTTTTAAAAGATAAGGTGAACTTTTATGATATTCCTTATTATATAGAAAAAGCTATGGAAAAGCATAGGCCTTTTTCATATCAATCGGTTGAAGAACTTTTGGAAGTGGAGGCATGGGTTAGAGCTTGGATTATAAATGAATTGAGATAGGATGGTGTTTGTATGATTACTACGGCGGTTACAGCGATAATTGTATTTGGATTACTAGTGTTTTTTCATGAATTAGGTCATTTTAGTGTAGCAAAAATAGTAGGTATTAAGGTTCATGAATTTGCTATAGGTATGGGACCTAAGATCTTGAAATATACAAAGGGAGAAACAGATTACTCTGTAAGAATTTTACCTATTGGCGGCTATGTAAAAATGGAGGGGGAAGATGAAGTATCTAATGACAGTAGAAGCTTTAGCAAAAAAACTGTAGGACAAAGAATAGCAGTAATTTTTGCAGGACCCCTTATGAATTTTATTTTGGCCATTGTATTATTTGTTATTATTTTTTATAATATCGCTGGTGTTCCTACTACTACTATCCAAGAAGTAATAGACCAATCCCCAGCAGAGGCGGCAGGGCTTTTGCGGGAAGATAAAATTATTACCATTAATGATGACGAAGTAAAGGATTGGGATCATTTAGTCCAAGAAATAAACACTTCTAAAGGAGAGCCCTTGAAAATTGGATTCATAAGGGATAATAAAAAAATTGAAAAAGTTGTAGCACCTGAAAGTGTAGAAAATGAAGATAGATTTATGATTGGTATTATTCCAACTACTGAAAAGTCAATGTCTTTAGCAATAAAGGGAAGCTACGGCCAAACACGAATGATTATTAGGGAAATGGGTGGTTTTTTTAGAAGATTGGTTACTAGGCAGGCCACAACAGCAGAAGTTGTAGGACCAGTAGGTATTATTAGCTTAGTAGGTCAAGCTAGTAGAGATGGGTTGTATAATGTATTATTTTTAGCAGCTTTAATTAGTATTAACTTGGGAATTGTCAACTTACTTCCTATACCTGCACTAGATGGGAGCAGAATTTTGTTTTTAATATTTGAATTATTTAGGGGTAAACCAGTTGATCCAGAAAAAGAAGCTTTTGTTCATATGATAGGATTAGCACTATTGATGCTACTAATGATTATTATTACCTATAAGGATATTCTAACCTTTATTCAAGGTTAGAAATCCTTAATATAGTAGGTCTAGTGAAAAAATATTCTTATTAAAATGTAAAAATCCTTGTCTATATAAAAACCCATCAATAAAGATTAATAAAAAATAGTAACTAAGCAACGTCTTCTTTACTCATGGGGGAAACCATAGGATGCTTGGCTTTTATCAAGCTTTAATAGTCAATATTTATATAGATGTAGTTCTATAACAGTTATCAATGCTAAAGCTAAGGGTGATATAAATTGAGAAGAAATACAAAAGTAGTTAAATGTGGCAATGTTTATATTGGTGGGGATAATCCAGTATCTATTCAGTCTATGACCACAACCGATACAAGAGATACTGTATCCACCATTGAACAAATAAAAAATTTACAGCAGGCTGGGTGTGATATTGTTCGCCTAGCAGTGCCCAACATGGAAGCAGCCCATGCTTTAAAAGAAATTAAATCTCAAATAGCTATTCCTATTGTTGCAGATATCCACTTTGATTATCGTTTAGCACTAGAGTCTATAAAACAAGGGGTAGATGGCCTAAGACTAAATCCTGGGAATATAGGTGATAAGGCTAGGGTAAAAGAAATAGTAGAAGCAGCTAAAGAAAGGGATATTAAAATAAGAATAGGCGTAAATGCTGGTTCCCTTGAAAAAATTTTTCTAGAAAAATATGGACACCCTACTGCTGAAGGGATGGTTGAAAGTGCCTTATCCCATGTAGAAATATTAGAAGAAATGAATTTTTCTAATATTGTTATATCTTTAAAAGCTAGCGATATCGATTTAACAGTTGAAGCATATAAACGAATTGCTGAAAAAGTTGATTATCCACTACATTTGGGGATAACTGAAGCTGGGACAGTATGGAGTGGAACAATAAAATCCTCTATTGGAATCGGTGCTTTATTGCTCATGGGAATCGGTGACACAATAAGGGTGTCCTTAACAGGGGAGCCGGTAGAGGAGATAAGAGTAGGAAAAGAAATATTAAAAGCTTTAGGCTTAGTAAGAAATGAAGTTACAGTTATTTCATGTCCTACCTGTGGAAGATGTCAAATTGATTTAATTCATGTTGCAAATGAAGTTGAAAAAAAACTAAGTAATTTAAAAAAACCACTAAAGGTTGCTATTATGGGGTGTGCTGTAAATGGGCCAGGAGAAGCTAGAGATGCAGATATAGGGATTGCTGGTGGTATTGATTCGGCACTTTTATTTAAAAAAGGAAAAATCATTAAAAAAATTCCAGAAAAGGATATTATAGCTACATTACTAAGAGAAATAGAAAATTTGTAGCAAAGGAGTAAAAAATACATGAAAATAGCTACTATCATTCCTGCTTATAATGAAGAAAAGAGGATACAAAATGTATTAAATCCTATTGTCAACTCTAATTTAATTCAAGATATTATTGTAGTGGATGATGGTTCAAAGGATAACACTTCTTTAATTGTGAAAGACTATAGCAATATCACTTTAATACAATTACCACAAAACAAGGGTAAGGCTGAAGCTATTAGAAAAGGCCTAGAAAAATGCAACAGTGATATTATTTTACTTCTAGATGCAGACCTAGTTGGATTGAATTGTCATCATATCGAGAGCCTTATATCTCCAATATTAAAAGAGGATGTTGAAATGACAATTGGAATCTTTAAATCAGGACGGATGATAACGGATTTAGCACAAAGGGTTGCACCCAACTTATCTGGACAAAGAGCATTTAGAGGCTATTTAGCAAAAGACATCGTTAACTTAGAAATGACAGGATATAATATTGAAGTTGCTATTTCAAAATTTATTAAAGATAATAATATTAAAACCAAACAAATTATTCTAAAGGATATAAGTCATATTATGAAGGAAGAAAAGCTAGGATTTAGCAAAGGTATGGTGTGGCGATTAAAAATGTATAAAGATATTTTGAAATATTGGTTAAACTAGAATAGGGGGAACCAAATGGATCCTTTAACAAAAGTAAACTTTCATGATTTCATTACTGCATTTGGACTAAAGTCTACTGCCTCATTAGAAAATACTTTAATTGAGGCAGTAAAGTTTTACAAAAAAAGCAAAAAATTATCCGTCTATTTAAAGGCATCAGAAGTAATTAACCAACAAGAACTAGATATGTTTTGTAAGGAACTGAAAAAAAATATAGGAACATTAAATAATGTAGATATTATTGTTGGCTATAACTTACAGTATCAATCTCTTCAAGAATTAATTTCTATAAATTGGAAAAATATTTTATTTATTTTACAAAAAGAAATACCAGTAGTTAAGGCCATGAGAAATCAACTGACTTGGGAAATTAAAGATAAACTGTTGACAATTAAAGTAGAGGACACATTTATTTCTAAAAAGGCAAAGGAACGCAATGTTGAAAAAAATGTAGAAAGCTACTTTTCAAAGCAATTTAATATTAAGCTAAAATGCAATATTGAAACTAGCAATACTACTACATTTAACTTATCAATTTATGAAGAACAAAAAGAAAAAGAAAATATTATTTTTTTAGATAAAATCAAAAAAGAACTAGAAGAAATAGAACAAAAACAACAAAAACAACAAACAAAAGAAAAGGGTGAAGCAAATAAAAGGGGAAATACTGCTAACTCAACTGTTCTTATAGGTAAAAGCTTTTCTGGTGAGGTAACACAATTAAAGGATTTAACCAATGAATTAGGGACTATAATCCTAGAGGGAGAAATTTTCCATATTGATTCTAGGGAGTTAAATAGTGGCAAAACTTTACTGATTTTGTCTGTTACAGATTATACCAACTCAATAACGGTGAAAATATTTGAGGGTAAAAATCAAGGTAATCTTAAGGAAACCTTTAATAAAGGACAATACATCAGAATCAAAGGTGATATTGTATATGATAAATTTCTAAAGGAAAATATTTTAATGGCTACAGATGTTATGAATATCCCACCAAAAGAAGAAAGAAAAGATTTGTGTGAGGAAAAAAGAATAGAGTTACATTTACATACTCAAATGTCATCTATGGATGGGGTTAGTAGCACAACAAACCTAATTAAGAGGGCAGCAGAATGGGGACATAAAGCGGTTGCAATAACTGATCATGGAGTTGTACAAGCTTTCCCGGAAGCAATGGAGGCTGCAAAAAAGTTTGGCATAAAGCCAATATATGGAATAGAAGGCTATATAGTCAATGATGAAGAAAAATTAGTAGACATTGATAAAGAAACCTATTCTTTAGAGGATGAATACATTGTTTTTGATATTGAAACTACTGGTTTATCCAATATCAATGACAAAATAACAGAAATAGGGGCTGTAAAGATTAAAGGTAAGGAGATTATAGACAGATTTTCTACCTTAATTAATCCAGGTATTGATATACCTGAGAAAATCATCCAACTTACGGGTATTACAAATGAGATGGTTAAGAGTGCACCATCAATTGAAGAAATATTGCCAGAGTTTTTTGGATTTATAGGGGATAGCTGTCTAGTTGCCCATAACGCTGCCTTTGATATAGGATTTATTAGGGAAAATGCTAAAAAATTGGATCTACAATTGAATAATCCAGTAGTAGATACCCTTAAGCTTTCAAGAATACTATTAAATCATTTAAAACGACATAAATTAAATGTTATTGCTAAAGAACTCAATATAACTCTAGAAAATCACCATAGGGCTGTAGATGATGCTAAAGCTACGGCAGAAATATTTATAAAGCTTATAGAATTAATGAATAGCAAGGATATTTATACCCTGCAGGATATCAATGAGAAGTTGGTACAAAAAGTAGATATAAAAAAACTGGACACATATCATATTATTTTATTAGCACAAAATCAAATAGGATTAAAAAACCTATATACACTAGTATCAGAATCTCATTTGCGCTATTTTTATAAAAAACCAAGGATTCCCAAAAGCCTCCTGAATAAATATCGAGAAGGTATCTTTGTAGGCTCTGCATGTGAAGCAGGTGAACTTTTTCAGGTACTACTTAACAATGCTCCTGTTGAAGCAATAGAAAAAACAGCTAAGTATTATGACTACCTAGAAATTCAACCATTAAAAAACAATGAATTTCTTATTGAAAAAGGCATTGTCAATAATTTTGAAGACATTAAAAATTTAAATAGGAAAATTGTAGCATTAGGTAAAAAATTTAATATACCTGTAGTAGCCACTGGAGATGTGCATTTTTTGAATAAACATGATGAATATTATAGAAGAATATTAATGGCTGGACAAGGGTTTAGTGATGCAGATAAACAAGCACCTTTATATTTTATGACCACAGAAGAAATGCTATTAGAATTCAACTATTTAGGAGAAGAAAAGGCCAAGGAAGTAGTAATTTATAATCCAAATGCTATTAATGAAGATATAGATGAGTTATTACCTATTCCTGAAGGAACTTTTCCTCCGGAGATTGAAGGATCTGAGGAAGAATTACGGCGACTATGCTATGGAAAAGCAGAAAGGATTTACGGTAATCCATTGCCCCATATTGTAAAAGATAGATTGGATAGAGAGGTTAATTCCATCATTAATAACGGATATGCTGTTATGTATATTATAGCCCATAAGCTAGTAACAAAATCCTTGCAAGATGGTTATCTAGTAGGATCAAGGGGCTCTGTAGGTTCATCCTTTGCTGCTACAATGAGCGATATAACAGAAGTAAACCCTCTACCTCCCCATTATGTATGTTCTAAATGCAAATACTCAGTATTTATAACAGATGGGTCCTATGGATCAGGGGCAGATTTGCCGGATAAAAAATGCCCAACCTGTGAAGAACAATTGACAAAAGATGGACACGATATTCCTTTTGAGGTATTCTTAGGCTTTGAAGGTGATAAAGAACCAGATATTGATTTGAACTTTGCTGGAGAATACCAAAGTGAAGCCCACAAATATACAGAAGAGCTATTTGGTGAAGGAAAGGTTTTTAGAGCAGGGACAATAGGAACAATTGCTGATAAAACCGCCTATGGCTTTGTAAAAAAATATTTAGAAGGCAAAGACATAAACTACACTCAAGCGGAAGTGAATCGTCTGACTGGTGGATGTACAGGTGTAAAAAGAACTTCAGGTCAACATCCTGGGGGAGTTATGATTGTTCCAAGCAATAGGGACATTCATGAGTTCTGTCCCATACAATATCCTGCTAATGATGCTAAGGCGGGGGTAATTACAACCCATTTTGATTATCATTCTATTAGTGGAAGATTATTAAAATTAGATATATTAGGGCATGATGTACCTACTATCATTAAAATGCTAGAGGATATAACCAAGGTTGATGCTCCACTGGTATCATTAGATGATGAAAAAACAATGAGTATTTTCACCTCTACCAAAGCTTTAGGCATAGATAATGAGGATTATAAATGTGAGGTTGGCACACTGGGAATTCCAGAATTCGGAACAAAATTTGTAAGACAAATGCTAATCGATACTCAGCCCAAAACCTTTGCTGAACTTGTGAGAATAAGTGGACTCTCCCATGGAACAGATGTATGGTTAAATAATGCTCAAGAGTTAGTGAGAAATAATGTAGCTGAATTAAAGGATGTCATTTCTACAAGAGACGATATTATGAATTATTTAATTTTAAAAGGTTTACCTGCTAAAACATCCTTTAAAATTATGGAAAATGTAAGAAAAGGCAAGGGTTTAACAACAGAAGATGAAGAGATCATGAAAAAAAATAGTGTGCCACAATGGTATATTAACTCTTGTAATAAAATTAAATATATGTTTCCAAAGGCTCATGCAGTTGCCTATGTGATGATGTCCTTCAGGATTGCATATTTTAAAGTTCATTATCCAGAGGCTTTTTATGCCACTTATTTTACAATGAAGGCTGAGGATTTTGATGCTGATTTAATAGTTAAAGGGAAACATGCGATAAATAATAAAATCAGAGAATTGGAAAGTATGGGCAATGATGCAACAGCAAAAGAAAAAAACCTCTTAACAGTTTTAGAAGTAGCTCTAGAAATGTACTGTAGAGGAATTCAATTATTGCCAGTAGATTTATACAAGTCGGATGCTGATAAATTTATTGTAGCAGACAAAAAGCTGCTACCTCCCCTAAAATCTCTTCAGGGAGTTGGCCAAAATGCCGCTAGGAGTATTGTTTCTGCAAGAGAAAAAAGCAAGTTTTTATCTATAGAAGATTTAAGGCTAAAGACTAAGGTTACTAAAACCGTTATAGAAACTTTAATAAATCATGGATGCATACATGATTTGCCTGAAACAAATCAACTTTCCTTCTTTTAACTTGCGTGGAAATGCAGTTTATGGTATACTCTAAGTAACAATATAAATTTATTCTTTAGGAGTGGGAATCTGCCCACTTTTTCCTATTATTAGAGAAAAGAATATCATCAGTATATGGCCAGAGTTATAGTAACTACAGAACAAAGCCAATAACATAAACTTAGAAGAGCCGCATTAATACATACAATGATAGGAATAACGAATAATTATAAAACAAATTACAAAATATACAAGTATAATTAAGAAAAAACTAAATATTATGGAGGTTATGAAATGGGGAAAACCAAAGTAGAAAAAATTGTTGAGGACTTGGTACAACCAATTCTGAAAAAAGAAGAATTTGAATTAGTTGATATTGAATTTAAAAAAGAAGGGCCCCATAGATACTTAAGAGTTTATATTGATAAGCCCGGAGGAATTACATTAGACGATTGCCAAAAGGTGAGTGAACAGCTAAGTGAGAAATTAGATGAAACAGATCCAATTGAAGAAAATTACTTTTTAGAAATTTCTTCTCCAGGATTAGATAGACCACTAAAGAAGGATAGTGATTTCGAAAAATTCAAAGGTGAGAATGTTGAAGTAAGGTTGTATGAAGCAATAGACAACAAAAAAGTTATAGAAGGTGAGTTATTGGAGTTGAAGGATAATATAATCAAATTAAATATATCAGAGATAGGTTTAGTAGAGATACCTAGGGAAAAAGTTGCTGTTACTAAACTTGCTATAAAATTTTAAGGGGGGGATAAAATATGAATACAGAGTTTATAGAAGCTCTTGATCAAATTCAAAAAGACAAAGGTGTCTCGAAGGATATATTAATTGATGCAATAGAAGCTGCATTGATTTCTAGCTATAAAAGAAACTTTGGTTCTGCACAAAATGTACGAGTAGAAATAAACCGAGAAACTGGAGAAGTTCACGTATATTCTCAAAAAAGAGTAGTTGAAGATGTTGAAGATGAATTGTTAGAAATTAGCTTAGAAGAAGCTAAAGAGATAGACAGAAACTATGAGGTAGAGGATATTATAGAACGGGAAGTAACACCAAGAAACTTTGGGAGGATTGCTGCTCAAACTGCAAAGCAGGTGGTGGTACAACGGATACGAGAAGCAGAACGTGGTGTGGTTTATGAGGAGTTTATCAATAGAGAATCTGATATTATTACAGGCACAGTGGCTAGAGTTGCTAAAGGCATGGTTTATATAAATCTTGGGAAAACTGAAGCTATGCTGGGCCCTACTGAGCAAATTCCAGGGGAAGAATATAATCATGGTGATAGACTTAAAACCTATATTGTAGAAGTTAAAAAGACAACAAAAGGACCCCAGGTGTTGGTATCTAGAACTCATCCCGGACTTATAAAAAGATTATTTGAATTAGAAGTGCCAGAGATACATGATGGTACAGTGGAAATTAAAAGCATTTCCCGGGAGGCTGGGTCAAGAACTAAAATAGCTGTAGAATCGAAGGATCCAAATGTAGATGCTGTAGGTGCATGTGTTGGTCCAAAAGGTGCAAGAGTACAAACCATTGTTGATGAATTAAAGGGTGAAAAAATCGATATTATTAAGTACAGTGAGGATCCAACTGTATTTATTGCCAGTGCTTTAAGTCCTGCAAAGGTCACATCTACAGAAGTTAATGCTGAAAATAAGACAGCTAAGGTTGTAGTCCCTGATTATCAATTATCATTAGCAATTGGCAAGGAAGGTCAAAATGCTAGGCTGGCTGCAAAGCTAACAGCATGGAAAATAGACATTAAAAGTGAAAGTCAAGCAAAGGCTAAGGAGTAGAGGTGGTAGGTTTATGAAAACAAAAAAGACTCCACTTAGAAGATGTATAGGATGTAATGAAATGAAAACTAAGAAAGAATTAATTAGAATCGTAAAGAATAAAGAGGGGGAAGTAAGCCTAGATATTACGGGCAAGGCCCATGGTAGAGGGGCTTATATTTGTAATAATATCCAATGCTTTGAAAAAATCAGCAAAACTAAAGCTTTAAATCGGGCATTTCAATCAGAAATACCTCAGGAGATTTATGAGAAAGTAATTAAGGAGATTGACGGTTATGAAGAGTAATGTAGTAAATTTTTTAGGCTTAGGTATGAAGGCAGGAAAAATCATATCTGGAGAAGAAACCTGTAAAAAAGAGTTAAAAAAAAACTTTACTTAGTTATTGTAGCGGAGGATGCTTCTGATAACACAAAAAAAGTTTTTGCAGATAAATCCTGTTATTACAATGTACCTATGAAGATTATGGGTACTAAAGAAGAATTAGGACATTCTATAGGTAAATCCTTTAGGGCTGTCATAGGTATTAAGGATAAAAAATTTGCCGCGACACTTTTAGGCTATTTAGATGCTGAGGATTAGATTTAAATTAGGGGGTGATTACTTTGTCAAAAGTAAGGGTATATCAATTGGCAAAACAATTAGGTGTAAGTAGTAAAGATTTAATAGAAAGGTTGAAAGAGCTATCTGTAGAAGTAGGAAATCATATGAGTGCTTTAGAGGATGAAGATGCAAAACTATTACTAGAGCTATTCATAGAAGAAAACAAAAAAACAGAGGAAGAGATAGCTGTTGATGATGAAAAAATCAGTAATAAAGATTCTAAAAAAGTGGTGAATGATAAGGAAAAAAACCCTATAGATAAAAAAAATAATTCTAAAAAGAAAAACACAAATTATGGATCAAGAGAAGATAAAAACAATACTATGGAAGAAAAAGGTGACCAAGTGATACAAATAGGTGAAAAAGTTGCAGTTAAAGATTTTGCAGAAAAAATCAAAAAAAGTTCAAATGAAGTTATAGGTAAACTAATTAAATTAGGTGTAATGGCTACCATCAATCAAGAAATAGATTTCGAAACAGCTGAAGTTATTGCTAAGGAATTTGAAATAGAAATTGAGAAGAACGTTAGTAAAGTAGAAGAAAAACAAGACTTGTTTATTGAACCTGATGACGAAAAAGATCTTCTGCCGAGACCTCCTGTAGTTACTGTAATGGGCCATGTTGATCATGGAAAAACGTCTTTACTTGATGCAATTAGGAAAACCCATGTAACAGAAAAGGAAGCAGGAGGTATTACACAGCACATAGGGGCATCAGAAGTAATGGTAGAAGGAAATAAAGTTGTATTTTTAGATACTCCTGGTCATGAGGCCTTTACAACCATGAGGGCAAGGGGAGCAAAAGTGACAGATATTGCGATTTTAGTAGTAGCTGCAGATGATGGTGTTATGCCACAAACCATTGAAGCTATTAACCATGCTAAAGCAGCAAAAGTACCTATTATTGTAGCCATCAATAAAATAGATAAGCCAGGTGCCAACCCAGATCGTGTTAAACAGGAACTGGCGGATCGAGGCGTGGTAATAGAAGAATGGGGTGGGGATGTTATTAGTGTACCTGTATCAGCCCTACAGGGAACTAACATCGATACATTATTAGAAATGATTTTGTTGGTTGCTGAAATAGAAGAGCTAAAGGCAAATCCAAATCGTAGTGCAGTTGGAACAGTTATAGAAGCTGAGCTAGATAAGGGTAAAGGTCCTGTGGCTACTGTTCTTGTACAAAATGGAACTCTAAAAGTTGGAGATTCTGTTGTTATTGGTACAACCTTTGGTAGAATCAGAGCTATGTTAAGTGATAAAGGAAAAAAAGTAAAGCAAGCTAAACCTTCAACCGCCGTTGAAATCACAGGTTTTTCTGAAGTGCCAGAAGCAGGAGATCAAATGGTTGTGGTTGCAGACGATAAGACTGCTAGAGAGATAGCTGAAAACAGAAAAGATAAGATCAAAGAAGATCAAATGAAAAAAAGCCAAAGAGTTTCGTTGGATGCATTATATAGTCAAGTACAACAAGGTGAAATAAAAGAATTAAATATTATCATTAAAGCAGATGTACAGGGCTCTGTAGAAGCAGTGAGACAATCTATTGAAAAACTATCTACTGAAAAGGTTGTTATTAAAGCTATACATGGTGGCGTAGGTGCTATTACGGAGTCTGATGTAATGCTGGCAACAGCTTCTAATGCTATTATTATTGGCTTTAATGTTCGTCCTGTTTCTGGAGCTACAGCTTTAGCAAGAAAAGAAGAGGTAGATATTAGAACCTACAGAATTATTTATAATGCCCTAGAGGATATAGAAGCTGCTATAAAAGGGATGTTAGACCCTGAATTTAAGGAAGTGGAACTAGGGAAAGCAGAGGTTAGAGCAACTTTTAAAGTGCCAGGAATAGGTGCTATTGGTGGCTGTTATGTTATAGAGGGTAAAATACTAAGAAATGCTAAGATCCGACTTGTACGAGATGGAATTGTTATCCATGATGGAGAAATAGGATCCTTAAGAAGGTTTAAAGATGATGCAAAAGAAGTTGCTACCGGCTATGAATGTGGTATCGGTGTCGATAACTTTAATGATATAAAAGAAGGAGATATTATTGAAGCTTATCAAATGCAGGAGATCGAAAGATAAGACAGAAAGGATGAGGATACATTGGCCTATCCTAGGGTTAGTCGATTAAATGAAGAAATGAAAAAAGAAATTAGCAGTATTATTAGAAATGAATTAAGAGATCCTAGAATATCATCGATGACAAGTATTGTAGAGGTTGATATAACTAAAGACTTAAGGTATGCAACAGTATATATAAGTGTTCTGGGGAATCAGACAGAAAAAGAAGATACAATGAAGGGGCTACAAAAATCCTCCGGTTATGTTAGAAGAGAAATCGGGAAAAAAATTAAAGCACGATATACGCCAGAAATTATTTTCAAACTAGATGAATCTATAGAAAAAGGAATAGATATGTACCATAAGATTTCTAAAATGAAGATTCAAGAAAATATACTAGAGGA
Source organism: Natronincola ferrireducens (assembly GCF_900100845.1). NCBI lineage: Bacteria > Bacillati > Bacillota > Clostridia > Peptostreptococcales > Natronincolaceae > Natronincola > Natronincola ferrireducens. Next base: position 246,180 of record NZ_FNFP01000002.1, read on the forward strand.
TGAAAAAGATGAACATAAAGAATAATCCTTTATCATCAATAGGGACCCACGATAAAATTGCAGTCATATCCCATATTCAGCCAGATGGTGACAGTTTGGGGTCCCTTTTGGCTATGGGGATGGCATTAAAAACTTTATGTAGCAATATTTATATTTATACAAATGACATATTCCCTAGAAAATATTATTTTTTGCCAGGACACCAGTATATTGAAGAATATAATGAAGACAATAATCTTTTTTTTGATATTTGTTTTGTATTGGATTGTGGAGACCCCCAACGATTGGGGTATAGTAAAAACATATTGGATAAAAGTAAAACAATAATTAATATAGACCATCATATTAGCAACACAGAATTTGGAAACATAAACATACTAGATCCCCAAGCTTCTTCCACATGTGAGATGGTATATAATTTGTTAAAGGACTATAATTTTCAGTTTAACCAAGAGATAGCTACCTGCTTATATACAGGAATTGCTACTGACACTGGAAATTTTGTTTATGATAATACAACCTCTTATACCCATAGAATAGTTGCTGAATTAATGGAATACAAAATAGATCTACATGAAATTAGCTATAATCTATATCAAAACAAGTCTTTAAAAAACATAAAATTTTTAGGCTATATATTAAACCATATGGAAATAGAATTTGCAGGGAAAGTCGCCATTATTACAGTGGATCAGAACCTAATGAAGGAATTTGATATTACTCCCAACGATATAGATGGTGTTATAAATTATGCAAGAGATATAGAAGGAATAGAAATTGCAATATTACTTAAAGAAAGCTCACAGAATGAAGTAAAGGTGGGTTTTAGATCAAAGAGCTATGTGGATGTAAGTGCTTTGGCCCGAAAATTTGGGGGTGGGGGTCATAAGAAAGCCTCTGGAGCTACAATGCTAGGAGAACTAGTGGAAGTAAGAAAAAAAATCGAAAAACAAATTGCAATAGATTTAGGCTGGTGATGCTTTGAAAGGAATCTTAAATATTTTAAAACCCCCTGGAATGACATCTCATGACGTAGTAGCTTTAGTCAGAAAAAAAACTGGCATAAAAAAAGTAGGTCACACAGGAACATTGGACCCTAATGCTGCTGGTGTTTTACCAATTTGCATTGGACAAGCTACGAAGATCTCACAATTCCTACTAGATAGCCATAAAGCATATAGAGCAGAGCTAACCCTAGGGATAGAAACTGATACCCAAGATAGCTATGGAACTGTTATTAATGAAAAAAAAGTAATGGTGTCACAGGAGGAAATTGAAAGGGTCATTTTAAGCTTTGTTGGTGAATGCCAACAAATCCCCCCTATGTATTCAGCTTTAAAGGTAAAAGGCATGAAACTCTATCAATTGGCTAGACAGGGTGTAGAGATAAAAAGAGACGCACGAAAGATAGAAATATATGAAATACACATTATTACTATTAAGGGAAATCAGGTCCTATTTGATGTGGTTTGTTCAAAGGGAACTTATATTAGAACACTATGTCATGATATTGGGCAACAATTGGGATGTGGAGGTATGATGTCCTTTCTAATTCGGACAAAAACTGGAGATTTTGATATATCTTCATCCATAACCTTAGAGGAACTAGCAGTTGAAAAAGATATAGGTAAATTTCTTAAACCCTTAGATTTTCCACTAGGTCATATGCCAAGAGTTGACTTAGATTCTATACATAAAAAAGCTGCTTTAAATGGCAATAAAATTTATTTAGAAAAAAGCTATCAGTCTATTCCAATAGAAACTGAGGCAAGGCTGTACATTGAAAATGATTTTATTGGCATTGGCAAAATTATAAAAGAGCAGGATAAAAAAGAATACATACGATTTTCTAGGCTTTTTACTTAAAGGAGCGCATTGTTGTTATGAATGTAATAAAACAATATAACCAAATTAATTATAATACCCCAAGAGGTATTGCTCTAGGAAATTTTGACGGGGTACATATTGGGCATCAAAAACTAATTCATCAACTTTTAGAAAAATGTCAATCCAACAATCTTGAAACTTGTGTTTATACTTTTTCCAATCATACGATACCTACTATTTCTAATGGAGAATCGATACAATATATTACAAATTTATATATTAAGAAAAAAATATTTAGTGATTTAGGTGTAGACACCTTGTTCTTAGATTCTTTTAACGAAATATTAATGGCCCTTAATCCGGAGGACTTTGTAAAAACTATTCTAGTGGAAACCTTGAATTGTAAAATAGCTGTTATAGGTTTTGATTACCGCTTTGGCCATAAGGCTGAAGGAGACGCTTTTTTATTAAAGCAATTAGGAGAAAAATATGGTTTTGAAGTTATTGTTATAGATGCTGTTACTATGTATGGAGAAAAGGTTAGCAGTTCTCATATTAGAAATTATTTAAAAAATGGTGATTTAGATAGGGTTAATAAATATTTGGGAAGATCTTTTTCTATTTATAACCAAGTAATCGATGGAGATGCTAAGAAAAAAAAATTAGGGTATCAAACAGCAAATATTTTATTAGAACCATTACAAATCATTCCCAAACCAGGTGTGTATGCAACATTGATTAAAATTCAAAATAAAACCTATAAAGGGCTTACCCTTATAAATACTACGTCGACCTTTGACAGCAAATCACCATTTGTTGAAACATTTATTATGGATTATGATGGAGACTTAGGCAACCAATTTATTGAAGTTCAATTTATTAAGCGATTAAGGGATGAAATTAGATTTGAAGATCCCCAAAGTTTAGAAAATCAAATCAGTAAAGACATTATGCAAATAAAAAAACATTTACAATACAATTAAGATATGCTAAAATGAATAAGGTTAGAGAACCTATTCTCGGTAACTTGACTCACCGACGGTTACTTAGAATATGGGGATATAAAATAAGGAGGTGAAAATATGGAAAAGGATAAAAAGATATCCATTATAGGATCTTATAAGACCCATGAAAATGATACAGGCTCTCCAGAAGTACAAGTTGCATTGTTAACAGAAAGAATCAATCATTTAAATGAACATCTTAAGACTCATAAAAAAGACCACCACTCTAGAAGAGGTCTTTTAAAAATGGTAGGTAAAAGAAGAAATCTACTCAACTATGTTAAAGATAAAAACATAGAAAGATATAGAGAACTTATTGAAAAATTAGGATTAAGAAAATAATGTAGAGCGGGGATTACCCGCTCTATTGTTTAATTTACATAATACTTATGAATTTACATAAAATAAATTAAAATTTATAAACCCATAAAGGAAACAATAATATTGTGAAGGATACTTAAATAAGCAAATGAATTTTTGAAGGGAGGATACATAACAATGGTACATACTTTTAAAACAGAAATTGCTGGCAAATCATTTGAAGTAGAAATTGGGAAACTAGCACAATTATCTAATGGGTCTTGCCTAGTAAAGTATGGACAAACAACAGTTTTAGTAAATGCATGTGCATCACAGGCACCAAGGGAAGGCATAGACTTTTTTCCATTAAGTGTTGACTACGAAGAAAGATTATATGCAGCAGGAAAAATTCCTGGTGGATTTATTAAAAGAGAAGGTCGACCATCTGAAAAAGCTGTTTTGACTTCAAGACTTATTGACCGACCTATTCGACCATTATTTCCTAAAGGCTATAGAAATGAAGTACAGGTTATTGCAACGGTGCTATCTGTAGATCAAGATCACTCTTCGGATATCGTTGCTATGATTGGTTCTTCTATTGCCCTATCCATATCTGATATCCCATTTTATGGGCCAACAGGCTCAGTAAGGGTAGGTATGATAGATGGTAAATATATCATCAATCCCACCAGTAAAGAGCGAGAAATTAGCGATTTAGATTTAGTTGTTTCTGGCGCAAAAGATGCCGTAATGATGATAGAAGCAGGAGCCAATGAATTAACAGAAAAACAAATGCTAGATGCTATTACCTTTGGTCATGAAGAAATTAAAAAAATCATTTCTTTTATTGAAGAAATTGTAGCTGAGGTTGGAAAATCTAAACAAGAAGTGGTATTATTTGAAGTTGACAAGGAACTTGATAAGGAAGTCCGCGAATATGCTACAGCTAAAATATTAGATGCTATAAAAACTGTTGATAAAACAGAAAGAAATGAAAAAATTGATAATGTAAAGGCAGAAACGATAGAATACTTCAGTGATAAGTATGAAGAAAACCTAAAGGACATAAAAGAAGTTTTAGCAGCTATTGTTAAAGAACAGTTTAGAAATATGATTATTCATGAAGGAAAAAGACCGGATGATAGAGGTCTAGAGGAAATTAGACCTATTACATGTGAAGTTGGTTTATTACCTAAAACCCATGGTTCAGGGTTGTTTACTAGAGGACAAACACAGGTTTTAAATGTGGCTACATTAGGAGCTTTAGGAGAGGTGCAAATATTAGATGGCTTAGGGGAAGAAGAATCCAAAAGGTATATGCACCACTATAACTTCCCACCCTATAGTGTTGGAGAAGTAAGATTTCTAAGAGGACCTGGAAGACGTGAAATAGGACATGGGGCCTTAGCAGAAAGAGCTTTAGAGCCTATGATACCATCAAAGGATGATTTTCCCTACACAATACGCTTAGTATCTGAAGTGTTAGGCTCTAATGGATCTTCATCTATGGCTAGTGTTTGTGGAAGCACATTATCTTTATTAGATGCTGGTGTACCTATTAAAAGTATGGTAGCTGGTATTGCCATGGGTCTTGTGAAAGAAAATGATAAAGTAGCAATTTTATCAGATATTTTAGGAATGGAAGACTTTTTAGGAGATATGGACTTTAAAGTAGCTGGAACAGAGAAGGGTATTACAGCAATTCAAATGGACATTAAAATCCGGGGTATAGATAAAGAAATTACACAAAGAGCATTAGAACAAGCTAGAGTAGGAAGACTCCATATTATGGAAAAGATGAAGGAAGTCATAGATGAGCCCCGACCAGATCTATCTCCATATGCTCCAAGAATACTTACTATGAAAATTAACCCTGATAAAATAAGGGAAGTAATTGGAACAGGTGGAAAAACCATTAATAAAATTATTGAAGAAACTGGTGTAAAAATCGATATTGAGAATGATGGTACTATCTATATTGCTGCAGAAAACAAGGAAACTGGAGAAAAAGTAGTAAACATTATTGAAAATATCGTTAAAGAACCTGAAGTTGGAGAAATCTATAAAGGTAAAGTAGTAAAAATAATGAATTTTGGTGCCTTTGTAGAAATTTTACCTGGCAAGGAAGGTTTAGTTCATATCTCTAACCTAGCCCATGAAAGGGTGAACAAAGTAGAAGATGTCCTGGCAGTAGGACAAGAAATAGATGTTAAAGTAATGGAAATAGATCCTCAAGGTAAGGTAAATCTATCCCATAAAGCATTGTTACCAAAACCAATTACTAAAGATAAAAAGGAAGATGACCCTAAAAAAGATAATAATAAGAAAGCATAAACCCATAAGGTTTATGTTTTTTTTCTCTAATAAGGGACTGATATAAAATAGAAGGTTTGGTGTCACTCATTTGCGGAAAACTGGCCTATAAATTTTATTTATATAGAATAACTCCTAGTTTTTAGAATAATATATTATCAAAATCATTGTTTAGGAGGGGTTTTATGATTATTATTTTAAATAAGAAGTTTATAGGTTTGGTTATAGTGGTTGCTATAATGATTATAATAGTTACATCAGGAGTTATAATGTATAACAAAAACGATGAAGCTACTATTACTTCAAATTACAATCTAGTAAACAAACCAATCGAGAGGGGAAACGAAAACAGTAACCATATAGCATTTGCCTGTAATGTAGATTGGGGCAATGAAGTAATACCAGAAATTTTACAAATTTTAAAAGAAAAAGAAATAAAGATTACTTTTTTTGTCACAGGGAGGTGGGTAAAAGCCTTTCCTGATCTATTTCAAACTATTGTTGAAGCAGGACATGAAATCGGAAGTCATGGATATCAACATTTAGATTATAGCAAACTATCATTAGAGCAAAACAAGCAACAAATAAAACAAGCAGAAGAGGTAATCATAAAGTATGGGGCTAAAAGGCCTATTTTGTTTGCACCGCCTTCAGGAGCCTATAATCAATACACCTTAATAGCAGCAGAGGAACTAGGGTATAAAACTATATTATGGTCTATTGATACGATTGATTGGCGCCAGGGAAGTACAAAAGATGTAATCGTTAAAAGAGTAATGGAGAAAGCTAATCATGAAGGTGGAATTGTTTTAATGCATCCAATGCCAGAAACGGCTAAAGCCCTACCATTACTTATAGAGGAGCTTCAAAAGAAAAACCTTGAAATAGGAGGCGTAAGTGACGTACTAGTTCATTAGGTTGCATATGTTATAAAACTGAATTATAATGAATAAAATGAGCTCTTTTACTGAAGTTTAATATGTATAAAGAACTTTATTTACGCTATTAAACAAAACTACAGCTTATTTATGAATTTGTTATATTTTTTAAAGAATTTTTAAAAATTAGTTACATAGGAGGACAAAATGTATAAAAGATATACACTAGATAATGGTTTAAGGGTAGTAACAGAACATATTCCTTTTGTAAAATCAATTTCAATTGGGGTTTGGATTGAAACAGGATCAAAGCATGAAACCACTGAAAACAATGGCATTTCACACTTTATAGAACATATGCTTTTTAAAGGTACTACCACCAAGTCTGCAAAGGAAATTGCTGAATTAATTGATGGCATAGGAGGTCAAATCAATGCCTTTACCAGCAAAGAGTGCACCTGCTATTATACAAAGGTATTAGATGATCATTATGAATTAGCCATTGACTTGTTAGCTGATATGCTATTCCATTCTAAGTTTGATCCTGAAGATATAGAAAAAGAAAAAAGTGTAGTTTATGAAGAAATAAGTATGTATGAAGATTCTCCAGAAGATTTAGCCCATGATTTATTAAATCAATCAATTTTTAAAAACAATTCTTTGGGGTTTCCAATATTAGGTGTTCATGATTCCCTTAAGAAAATTGATCGGGATATGATTTTAAATTATATGAAAGAATTTTATGTTCCTAATAATGCAGTTATATCAGTAGCAGGAAACTTTCAAGAAGAGAATTTATTAAAGATCATAGAAGACAAATTTGGAAATTGGAAAAAATCTGATATTCTAAAAAAATCTGAAATGCCTCTTCAATATAATTTTGAAAATATATCAAAATCAAAGGATATAGAACAAATACATTACTGCTTAGGTTTTAAGGGAATTTCCTTAGGACAAAGTAGCTTATATCCGTTATTAGTAGTAAATAATATATTGGGTGGAAGTATGAGCTCTAGACTTTTTCAAAATATTAGAGAAGAAAGAGGATTGGCTTATTCCATATACTCCTATCCTTCTACATATAAGGGGGGAGGTTTATTAACTATTTACGCTGGGATGAGTCCCCATTTACTTCAGGAAGTAAAAGACTTGATATATAAAGAATTAGAGGAATTAAAATTAAAAGGATTAGCAACACTAGAACTAACTAAGTCCAAAGAACAATTAAAGGGCAATTATATGTTAGGACTAGAAAGCACAAGCAGTAGAATGACTTCTATGGGGAAATCAGAGCTGTTATTAAACAAGATTTATAGTCCCAAAGAGGTTATACAAAAAATTGATGAAGTAAAAATGGAGGATGTTAATTCTATTATTCAAGAAGTCATTCAACTAGATTGTGTAGCTTCTACAACTGTAGGGAAAATATAAAAAAGTCTTCCTTTTGAAGTTTGGAAGATTCATAGGTTGACTTTAGATGAAATAACTAAGGGATTAACACAATTTAAGTTACTAAATTGTGTTAATCCCTTAGTTTTAAAGCAATAAATAGAAATTGTATTTATTAATAGGATAGTATGTTATATAGTTTCCTATTAGCTACAAAAAATAAATAGGTAAAATAGGGCTATCTAAAAACAGCCTTGTTTTATCCATTTACATATCATAATAGATGTTATCATAAATGATGATGAATATTAGATAAATCAGATTAATATATTTAAGTAAGACAAGTACTGCTAAAGAACTATAAAATAAATAAGGAGGGATTTTATGAGATTCAGTGCTATAGGAGGAAAGGAGATAGTAAATCTTTGTGATGGAAGTCGATTAGGAGTTATCGCAGAATCAGATTTATTAATTGATGAAAAGACAGGAAAAATTATTGCTCTATTAATTCCAGATGAAAGAAATTTTTTTAATATATTTTCTAACAATTCTTTACTTGAAATACCATGGCAGGCTGTAAAGAAAATAGGGAATGATATGATTATTATTGAACTAGAGGATGACAAAAAAAGAAAGTATTCATTATAAATCTAGGATTTAGACTTAATGTTTTACAACATAATAAATTTGTTTATACTTTATTATAAGAATATACATCATAATTATAGAATATCTCCTATACAAAAGGTAAAAATATATAGAAAGGTTTACAAAAATTGAATTAGAGGTGAATTATGATGTATCCTTATAAATTTAAGTTAAAAAAGAAACAAATACAACAAACAATTTCTAGTAACGAAGAAACAAATGTACCACCTAACCCAGAATTATCAAATATTAATGCCTTAGGAACACCAAATATACCTAAGGTGGATCAAAAAATCCACACTATAACAATAATTGGTCATATTGAAGGCCATACAGTAGCTCCACCCCAGAATAAAACTACAAAGTACGAGCATATTATACCTCAATTAGTTGCAGTAGAAGAAAATCCAAATGTCGAAGGTCTGTTAGTTATATTGAACACAGTAGGAGGAGATGTAGAAGCAGGATTAGCAATATCCGAACTATTATATAGCTTATCTAAGCCAAAAGTCACCTTAGTATTAGGAGGGAGTCATAGTATTGGAGTGCCTTTAGCCACATCAGGAGATTATTCCTTTATTGCTCCTACAGCTACTATGACGATTCACCCAATAAGAATGACAGGTCTTGTAATTGGTGTACCTCAGACTTTTAAATATTTTGCAAAAATGCAGGATAGAATTGTAGATTTTGTTGTTCGAACTTCTGGAATTGAAAGAAATGAACTAATGGAATTAATGAGTTCCACAGATGAATTAGCTAATGATGTTGGAAGTATATTGATAGGAGAAGAAGCCGTTAAGTATAAAATAATTGATGAAGTTGGTGGTTTAAACAGCGCTATGAATAAACTACAAGAATTAATTATCAAAGGAAAACAATCTTAAAGTAGAACAAAAGTGCTAATATATTAAGTATTAGCACTTTTACTATTTTTCTAGGATATGATTTGTAGTATAGTTAATTATGGTGTAAAATTATTATGATAATATTTTATTAACAAATAAGGATTTGGAATAAAAAGGTTATTTGGGAAAAAGGTATAGTTACACATACATATATTAATGGGGTGATATAATTGAGCAGAAAAAGTAAAAAGACTAAAGAGGGTTTCTCCTCATTTAAAAAAGAATTTAACAATGAAATATACGGTATTTTTATTATTGCATTTGGACTCATTTTATTAACTGCTTTACACAGTAGTAGTAGTGGGAAAATAGGTGGAGGATTAAAATTTTTATTGATGGGATTGTTTGCCAACCTTGCCCTTGTTCTTCCATACGCTATAGTTTTTTTAGGGATATTAGTTTTTATTGATAAACCTTTTTGGAAAGAATTAAAAGGAATACTATTTTTTATATTAATATTTTTATGCTTTTTAGTATTTAAATCTTTATTAGACATAAATTTTATAAAAGAAATTTCCCAACAAGGCTTTTTTTATTCTATACCCACAATCTTTACAAAAGGGACAGAAGGACTAGGTGGTGGTATTATTGGCACAGCAATAACCTATTTGTTAGTTAATTTATTTGGACAAGTTGGCAGTTATATTGTTATCATAGCAATTTTATTAATTTCACTTATAATGTATACTAAAATATCTATAGTAGGGTTTATAGTGAAACTAAAAGTACTTATCAATAAAATTTTAGTTTTTATAAAAAGCTTTATATCTAGGTCTCTACCTCTTATGAAAAATAATAGTAATGATATTTCTCCGAAACTTGAAAAAGATAGTGGTATTCCAGTGGTGGAGGATGAAAGAATCACCATAGAAAACAATGTTGATGAAAAAATAAAAATATTGGACTATACTGTAATTGACAATAATTATTCAGAAAAGGAAAATGCAATAAAAGAAAAAGAAGCTAAAGCTCAAATCTCAATTTCTCAGGATGAACCTTCAGTTTTGGGGGGAAACAATTATCATCAAAAAGAGCATATTGAATATGAATTACCAAATAGTGGTTTGTTAAATGAAATTGATTATATACCCAACAAGGAAGATAAGAAAAAAATTGTTTCTAAGGCCAGGTTACTAGAAGAAACCTTGAAGAATTTTGGGGTGCAGGCAAAGGTTTTACAAGTTAGCAAAGGCCCTACTATTACAAGATATGAATTGCAGCCTAGCACGGGTGTAAAGGTAAGTAAAATTGTTAACTTAAGCGATGATATAGCATTGAATTTAGCTGCATCTGCCATAAGAATTGAAGCACCTATTCCTGGAAAAGCAGCTATTGGTATAGAAATACCTAATGAGGATATTACAACAGTTACTTTAAGAGAGCTAATTGATAGTGAGTGTTATCAATCATTTTCTCATAGTCTACCCTTTGCCTTAGGCAAAGATATTTCCGGCGCACCTATTGTGACAGACATTAGTAAAATGCCTCATTTATTAATAGCTGGAGCTACTGGCTCAGGTAAAAGTGTTTGCATTAACACATTAATTTTGAGTTTATTATATAAGTCAAAGCCAGAAAAGGTAAGACTTTTATTAATAGATCCTAAGGTTGTAGAGCTGAATCAATACAATGGCATCCCTCATCTCCTTATTCCAGTAGTAACAGATGCTAAAAAGGCAACTAGTGCATTAAATTGGGCAGTACAGGAAATGACCCAAAGATATAAGATTTTTGGAGAGTTGGGGGTTAAGGATATCAATGGATATAATGAGAAATTTGAAGAAAATCCATTACCCTATATTGTTATTATAATAGATGAGTTAGCAGATTTAATGCTGGTGGCCCCTAATGACGTAGAGGATGCTATATGTAGGTTAGCACAAATGGCTAGAGCAGCTGGTATGCATTTAATTATTGCTACCCAAAGACCTTCAGTAGATGTAATTACAGGAGTTATTAAAGCAAATATACCTTCTAGAATTGCCTTCTCTGTTGCATCTCAAGCAGACTCAAGAACAATACTAGACATGGGTGGAGCAGAGAAGCTATTAGGAAAAGGAGATATGCTATTTCACCCAATTGGTGCTAGTAAGCCTGTGAGAATACAGGGGGCTTTTGTTGGAGAAAAGGAAGTAGAACGAGTTGTTACTTTCATAAAGGAACAAATAGAAAACCCTTCCTATGAAACAGAAATAGTAGATAAAATTGATAACAATAGTATGATTGCTGAAGATATTAACTGTGATGAACTATTTGATGATGCCTTAAAAATTGTTGTAGAAAATCAGCAAGCATCCATATCTATGCTTCAGAGAAAGTTAAAAATAGGCTATAATAGAGCTGCTCGTTTAATTGATGATATGGAGGCACGAGGTATTGTAGGTCCCCATGAAGGTAGTAAGCCCAGACAAGTACTTGTTACTCAAGAAAGTTTATTAGCAAAGGCAGAGAATGAATAAAAGCAATAAATATAAAATGTAAATGGTTGAAGGTGATGATGCTAGAATGGAAATAAAAATTGAAGATGCAATCTACAAAAACAACTGTCTATTTATTGATGTAAGGTCTCCCTTTGAATTCAATGAAGGGACAGTTCCTAGGGCTATAAATATTCCTTTATTTGATGATGAGGAAAGAATTATAGTAGGAAAAATTTATAAAAATGAAAGTATTGATAGAGCAAAAGACAAAGGTGTTGAATTAGCTTCCCTTAAGCTTCCATATATATATAGAAAGATATCCGAAATGAGAAAAGTTAATGATACTGTCATTGTGTTTTGCTCAAGAGGTGGTTTAAGAAGCGGTGCTGTTGTTAGCTTTCTAAATAACTTGGGTGTTTCTGTTTATCAACTACAAGGGGGCTATAAGGCTTTTAGGAAATTTACTATGAAATATTTGGAGGATATCCAACGACAGCATGAATTTATTGTTCTCCATGGATATACAGGAGTAGGAAAAACGAAAATATTAAATATACTAGAGGATAGAAATATTCCTGTTATTAACTTTGCAAAGCTAGCGCAAAATACAGGATCAGTGTTTGGAGATATTGTTTTTAATGGAGCTTCAACTACACAAAAAATGTTTGATGCTACTATTGTAGATAAGCTTATAAAATATAACAAGAAATTAGTTGTTGTTGAAAGTGAAAGTAAAAGACTTGGAAGTATATTCATACCAATCCATTTGTACAATTCCATTATTAAAGGAAGACATGTACTTATTGCTACTAGTATTGAAAACAGAGGAAATAGATTAATAAATGATTATACAAATAATAATTTAAATTGTCACGATCTATTAATAAAATCAATTACAAGTCTTAAAAAAAGAATTGGCACAGAAAACATGTCAAAATATATTGAGTATGTTCATAATAAAAACTATAGACAGGTTGCTGAAGAACTAATTATAAACTACTATGATCCTATATATAAAAACTCTATAGAAAAATATAAATATGAATTATTAATAAACTATGATAAAATTGAAAAGGCAGCAGATGAAGTAGAAGCCTATTACCATAAAACAGAAGGGGAGATACAAGTATGAATTTATCCATTTTTTTAGAATCCCTTGGATGTTCTAAAAATCTTATTGATGCTGAAGTAATGTTAGGTTTATTAAATAAATATGGTTATAAATTGACCAATAATAAATATAAAGCTGATGTAATTATTGTGAATACATGTGGGTTTATCGAGGCGGCTAAAGAAGAATCTATTAACAAAATAATAGAAATGGGGAAATTAAAAGAAGAAAATCTGAAATTATTAATTGTTTCAGGATGCTTAGCTGAAAGATATGCTGAGGAACTATTAAAAGAGCTACCTGAAGTAGATGCTATTGTGGGTACTGGAAACTATAATGAAATAATCGAAATTATTCATGAAAGCATAAAAGGTAATAAAACTGTACGTGTAGGTAATATAGATAGAATGTACGATGAATCTCTACCGAGAATACAAACGACCCCTAAACATACCGCATATGTTAAAATCTCTGATGGGTGTGATAATTATTGTACCTATTGTATCATACCAAAACTAAGGGGCAAGTATAGAAGTAGAAGGTTGGAAAGTATTATAAAGGAAGTAGAGGGGCTTGCTAATAATGGTGTTAAGGAAGTCATTTTAATTGCTCAAGATACAACTAGATACGGTATCGATTTATATGATGAATATATGTTGCCTGATCTTTTGCAAAAGCTTAATGATATTGAAGGAATTCAATGGATTAGAATACTATATTGCTATCCTGAAATGATTACAGATGATTTAATTAAAACTATTGCTAATTGTCATAAAATATGTAAATATATTGATATACCCATTCAACATTGTAGTAACTATATACTTAAAAAAATGAACCGTAAAACCGATAAGATAAGCATATTAAATGTAATTAGCAGATTAAGAGAAAATATTCCTAACATTACTATTAGAACATCATTAATTGTAGGATTTCCCGGAGAAGAAGAAGAACACTTTAATGAATTAGTAGATTTTGTAAAGGAAATAAAGTTTGATAGATTAGGGGTATTTACCTATTCTAAAGAAGAGAATACACCTGCTGAAAAAATGCCTAATCAAGTTCCAGAAGACATAAAGATTGAACGTCAAAAAATCATTATGGAAATACAGCAAGATATCTCCTATAGAAAAAATACAGAAAAAATAAATACTATTATAGATGTACTAATAGAAGAAAAACTAGAAGGTAACAATGAATATCTGGGTCGAACAAAAGGTGATACGCCAGAAATCGATGGATTAGTTTATGTGCAATCAAAACTACCAATAAAAATTGGTGAAATTGTAAAAGTTAAAATTACTAATGCACTAGAGTATGATTTGATGGGAGAGAAAGTAGATGAATTTAGCCAATAAGTTAACGATTTTACGAATTTTTTTGATACCTGTATTTATGATTTTCCTTTTAAATAAAATCTCCTATGGTGTAGAAATAGCAGCAATTATTTTTATTATAGCTGCTATTACTGATGCATTGGATGGATACGTTGCAAGAAAAAAAAATCAAATAACAACATTAGGGAAATTTATGGATCCTTTAGCAGATAAACTATTGGTTTCTGCTGCTTTAATATCTCTTGTGCAAATGGGTAAACTATCTGCATTGGTAGTAGTCATTATTATTGCACGGGAATTTACTATTAGTATTTTACGAGCTGTTGCTGCTGCTGAAGGAGTAGTAATTGTTGCTAGCTGGTGGGGAAAGTTAAAAACCATCACTCAAATAGTGGCTATTATAGTTATATTAATAGATAATTTCCCCTTTAAATATATCAACTTTCCTTTTGATGTAATTATGATTTGGGTAGCTGTTATTTTTACAATAATTTCTGGTGTTGACTATATCCTAATTAACAAACATATTTTAAAGCATTAATGTTAATCCTAACATCAAATTTAAATCAGGAAAAGTGCATAATAAATTTCATATACTTTTAGATTGAGGATGTACTTCAATCTAAAAGTTTTTTTATAATCAATAGGAAATTAGAAAGCTATGTAATCTAGGGATAACTTTAAACGTGAGTTACATCAATTCTTCCAATTTATGTTGTAAGCAAAAGAATTGATTTATTTTTCGCAATTATTTTCATAAAAGTCCACTGATAAATCTATTGGAACAAAGATTTTTTTATTTTTAAATTTTTAGTTTTAAATTTTCACTTTAGTATTTGACCGATTATATATAATAGGTTATAATTATATAAGAACATCTGTTCGACAATAAAGAAAGGTAGGTGAACCAGACAGCGTCTGGGTTACTATGGAAAAGAAAAAAGCATTAGAAATGGCTATTAATCAGATTGAGAAACAGTTCGGAAAAGGCTCAATTATGAAATTGGGTGAAGAATCCAAACTAAACCTTGAGTGTATATCTACTGGTTCTATTGATTTAGATATTGCATTAGGAATTGGTGGAGTACCTAGAGGAAGGATTGTAGAAGTATATGGGCCAGAATCATCTGGTAAAACTACAGTTTCTTTACACATCATTGCAGAAGCCCAAAAAAATGGGGGAACAGCTGCTTTTATAGATGCTGAACATGCCCTTGATCCATCCTATGCAAGAAAATTAGGTGTAGATATAGATAACCTAATAGTATCTCAACCTGATACTGGCGAACAGGCCTTAGAAATTGCAGAAGCACTAGTAAGAAGTGGTGCTGTTGATGTTGTTGTAATAGATTCTGTTGCTGCACTAGTGCCAAAAGCTGAGATTGAAGGAGAAATGGGTGATACTCATGTTGGTCTACAGGCACGATTAATGTCTCAAGCTTTAAGAAAGCTAGCAGGAGCTGTAAATAAATCTAGAACTACAGCTATTTTTATTAATCAATTAAGGGAAAAAGTAGGGGTTATGTTTGGGAGTCCTGAAACAACTCCTGGAGGTAGAGCATTAAAATTTTATGCATCTGTTAGGTTAGATGTAAGAAAAATAGACATTATTAAACAAGGTAATGATATTATGGGAAATAGGACAAGAGTAAAGGTGGTAAAAAATAAAGTTGCTCCTCCATTTAGACAAGCTGAGTTTGATATTATGTATGGTATAGGAATTTCTAAACCAGGAGATGTCTTAGACGTAGCTAGCAATTTAGATATAGTAAAAAAAGCTGGAGCATGGTATAGCTATGGAGATCATAGATTAGGCCAAGGAAGAGAAAATGCTAAACAATTCCTTCAAGAAAATCCAGATATTTATTTAGAAATAGAAAATTCTATTAGGAAGCACTACAGTTTACCAGAAGCCACAAAACCTCAAATAACTGAAGCAATCGAAGAAGTGGTAGATGTAGAAGCTTAATAACAAGAGAACTTCTTTTTGAGGTTCTTTTTTTTATTTCTATATGATAACACAAGGGGGATGTAACAGTTATTATATTAATTATTTTGGCCCTATACAATACTAATAAATGGAAAAAATACAATCTAGCTGAAGGCTAAGAAGCAATAATCAAACTTGACACAACATAAAAAAAGATATAAAATAAAATCAAATCATTGTGTTTAGATGATTTTACCTATACTTTTAGATTTACAAGATTTTTTTATTTGCAAAGAAAATTGTAATTTTTTAAAATCTTATTTTAAGTTATAATTTTCATGCTACAAAACAACAAAATCAATTTTAAATTTTTAAGAAAGATTTTGTTATTAACGATGATGAATGTATTTGGAAGCTAAAATTTAATAAAGGAGGTGTCCACGTATTAATAATGTTCTAATTATACTCATAGCTTTAGTTGCTGCTATAATAGGATGCCTTATCGGCTATTTTATTCGAAAAAACATTGCGGAGGGAAAAATCAATAATGCTGAAGAATTAGCAAAAAGGCTAATTGAAGATGCAGAAAAAGATGCAGAAACTTCTAAAAAAGAAATTCTTTTAGAAGCAAAAGAAGAAGTTCATAGACTTCGTAATGAGTTTGAACGAGAGAGCAGAGAGAGGCGTAATGAGTTACAAAGAATTGAAAGAAGATTAATTCAAAAAGAAGAAACTTTAGATAAAAAGTCAGATTCTTTAGAACACAAAGATGAAAAATTGACTAAAAAACTAAAGGACTTAGAAGAACAACAACAAGAAATTCAGTTGCTTTATGAGAAAGAGCTTCAAAAACTAGAAGAATTATCTGGTTTAACTTCAGAAGAAGCAAGAGCTTTGCTCTTAAGCGATATTGAAAAAGAAATTAAACATGAAGCGGCAATTATGATTAAAGATATAGAAACAAAAGCTAAAGAAGAAGCTGAGAAGAAAGCTAAGGAAATTATCGTCTATGCTGTTCAAAAATGCGCAGCTGACCATGTAGCAGAAACAACAGTTACTGTTGTTCAGTTACCTAATGATGAAATGAAGGGCAGAATTATTGGAAGAGAAGGAAGAAACATTAGAACCTTAGAGACTTTGACTGGTATCGATTTAATTATCGATGATACGCCTGAGGCAGTAATCCTCTCAGGATTTGATGCTATAAGGAGAGAGGTAGCTAGGTTAGCTTTAGAAAAACTCATTGTTGATGGTAGAATTCATCCAGCTCGAATTGAAGAAATGGTAGAAAAATCGAAAAGAGAAGTAGATACTATCATAAAAGAAGAGGGTGAACAAGCTACTTTTGACACTGGTGTTCATGGACTTCATCCAGAATTAATTAAACTGTTAGGTAGATTAAAGTATAGGACAAGTTATGGTCAGAATGTATTAAAGCATTCTGTTGAAGTTTCTTATCTTGCGGGTATTATGGCTGCTGAATTAGGATTAGATGTTAAACTTGCAAAGAGAGCAGGATTGCTTCATGATATTGGAAAAGCAGTAGACCATGAAATAGAAGGTACACACGTAGAAATAGGAATGGAACTCCTTAGAAAATATAAAGAGTCTAAAGAAGTTATACATGCTATGTCTACTCATCATGGGGACTATGAGCCTGAAACAATTGAAGCTGTATTGATAACAGCAGCAGATGCAATATCAGCAGCAAGACCTGGAGCTAGACGGGAAACACTAGAATCATATATCAAACGTTTAGAAAAACTTGAAGAAATAGCTAATACTTACGATGGCGTTGAAAAATCCTTCGCTATTCAAGCAGGAAGAGAAGTAAGGATTATGGTTAAACCAGAACAATATAATGATGAAGAGATTGTTGTATTGGCTAGAAATATTACTAAACATATAGAGGATGAGTTAGAGTATCCTGGTCAGATAAAAGTTCATGTAATTAGAGAAACAAGAGCTATAGAATATGCAAAATAAAAAAACTGCTGAGGCAGTTTTTTTTATACCTTTAATTATCATAAGCAATTGCTTTATCAAGCAAAGGGACACATTACAATTATAAAAAATAAATTTTACTAAATTTTATGAAAAGTGAAGGTATTTTTAAAAATAAGTAGAATAATATATTTTGTATCTAATTTTAATTGTAGGAAAGTACACTATATCAAAGGGGGCTTTTTTAGATGGAAGTTTTAAAGGTATCAGCAAAATCAAAACCAAATTCTGTTGCTGGAGCATTAGCAGGTGTTCTAAGAGAACGAGGATCTGCTGAAATTCAGGCTATCGGAGCTGGAGCTCTAAATCAAGCAGTAAAAGCAGTGGCAATTGCACGAGGGTTTGTGGCTCCTAGTGGAATTGATTTGATATGTATCCCTGCATTTACTGATATTGAAATAGATGGTGAGGAAAGAACTGCAATAAAGTTAATTGTCGAGCCACGATAGCAATAGAAGTCTAAAAATCTACTAAAATTACTAGGCTCAGGTTATTTACAAGCCCATAAGACTTTTTCTTGTGGGCTTGTAAAATTATTTGTGTGTATTGGAAAAAATCAACTCATTTTTGGTAACAAATAAAATATTAATTTAGAGGGGGATTTTTTACATCCTTCAAAAGCAAAGTAAATGCCATTATAAAATTTGATTGTATTTTTTTTATAGTTATGATATAATTTTATCAATATTCAGCAGGAGGAGCTTTTCTATGATTACTATGTTTAATAAAATCCATATAAATAAATATTATTATTACTATTATAGATAGGGTTTGCTGAAATGAAAAAATTCATAGATGCAAACCAGTAAATTCCTTTGAAATACGGTTTGCATCTATGATGGTATATTGGTAATGCAAAAAACCACGTAGATTGCGCTATGTGGTTTTTTATTATGATAAAGTTTCAACCACATAGTATCGAGTCTATGTGGTTTTTTATTTTCCACGCTGTGAAAGTGATTGACGCCAATTCAAAACCTTGGGTCATCTACTTTTA
Source organism: Natronincola ferrireducens (assembly GCF_900100845.1). Lineage (NCBI taxonomy): Bacteria > Bacillati > Bacillota > Clostridia > Peptostreptococcales > Natronincolaceae > Natronincola > Natronincola ferrireducens. Next base: position 265,246 of record NZ_FNFP01000002.1, read on the forward strand.
TAAATAAAAAAGGAGGTTATTAAAATGAAAGTTAATGAAATCCATGAAAAAGAAGGTTTTAATAGTAAGCTTGGATTTATATTATCCTGCATAGGTTCAGCAATAGGATTAGGGAATGTATGGATGTTTTCCTGGAGGTTGGGCAGGTATGGGGGTGCAGCCTTTCTTATACCTTATTTATTATTTGTTTTTATACTAGGAACAACAGGACTTATGGGTGAGTTTGCATTAGGTAGAGCTAAAGGCAAGGGTTCTATGGCAGGGATTAAGGAAATATTGGATGATAAAAAAATTCCTGGAGCATCTATTATATCTGTAATACCTACATTAGGAGTTTGCGGTATTTTTTTATTTTATAATGTAGTAGTGGGATGGGTTCTGAAATATTTTTCAATGAGTGTTGTTAGTAATTTTAAAAATATAAATGTGGAAACCTATTTAGATAATTTTTTAGGAAGCAGTCAAACCATAATTTGGCTTGCAGTAGCTATAACAATAACAACTGTTATATTAACCTTTGGAGTAAGTAAAGGTATAGAAAAGGCTAACAATGTTATGATGCCGACACTTTTTATCGTGTTTATCGTTTTACTAATAAGGTCAGTAACCTTACCGGGTGCATCTGAAGGAATTAAATATTTATTAGTACCTAAATGGTCTTATTTATTAGACCCGATAACTTGGGTAATGGCATTGGGACAAGCATTTTTCACTGTATCTTTAAATGGGGCTGGAATGGTGGTATATGGTAGTTATATTGACAAGAATCTAGATATCCCCTCATCAGCAATTAATACAGCGTTTTATGATGGCCTAGCAGCAATATTAGCAGCTTTCATTATCATTCCAGCAGCTTTTGCCTTTGGTTTGGATCCAGCTGCAGGACCAACACTTTTATTTATAACAGTACCAACGATATTCAAATCCATGACAGGGGGACATTTATTTGGTGCTATATTCTTTGCAAGCATTGTATTTGCAGCTATATCCTCTACAATAAATATGATGGAAGCAACTTCGGAGGCTTTTATGCAAAAAACTAAGTGGCGTAGAGAAAAAAGCGTGATTTTTATAGGAATAATATCTTTTTTCATAGCTATCCCCTTAAGTTTAAATATGGATTTGTTTGGAAAATTCTCTGATATCGTTACAATTTATATAGCACCTCTAGGAACACTTATTGCAGCCATAGCCTTCTTTTGGATATATGGTGTAGAGCAGGCAAGAAAAGAGATAAATCATGGAGCAAAAAAACCTTTAGGGAAGTGGTTTGAACCTTTATCTAAGTATGGTTTTGTACTAGTTTCAGCCCTAGTGATCATTTTAGGAGTCGTGTATGGAGGTATTGGTTAGATATATAATACATGCCCCTTATAACAAGGTTTATTAAATTTAAAATAAAAGTATATTGCTATAGTTTTTAGTAATGTACTTTTATTTTATCCTTTGGTGTATTGTCAAGAGCTTGTTTTTATTAGAGGAATAATAATAAACTATGTTACAATAAAATAGAGGAAAGTTTATGCTGAGGAGAAATATAAAACTATATCCAAAGAAGGACAAATTCTTTGGAGGTGGGAGTGAATTAGGTGGATATTTATAAAGCACTAAAAAAATATTTTGGTTATGATAGTTTTAAAAAGGGTCAAGAGGAACTGATTAATAGTATGCTTGATGGAAAAGATGTCTTAGGAATTATGCCTACTGGAGGAGGGAAATCCCTATGCTATCAACTGCCGGCGATGATGTTGGAGGGAGTTACTCTAGTAATTTCTCCTTTGATAGCTCTTATGAAGGATCAGGTAGATACCTTAAATGAAATGGGGATAGAAGCCACCTATATCAATAGTAGCATTAAAGAAGAAGAAGCGGTTCAAAGGGCAAGGGATATAAGAAATAATAAATACAAAATAATTTATGTAGCCCCTGAGCGATTAAATGCTATAGCCTTTAAGGGTTTAACCCAGGATATAACTATTTCCTTGGTAGCTATTGATGAAGCCCATTGTATTAGTCAATGGGGACATGATTTTAGGCCGAGTTATACTGAAATACCGAGATTTATTCAATCGTTAAAGGCTAGACCTACAGTAGCTGCTTTTACAGCTACTGCAACTACGGAGGTTATAGAAGAAATAAAAAGATTATTAGCCCTACAAAATCCTATTACCTCTGTTACTGGATTTGATAGACCAAACTTATTTTATAGGGTTGTAAAAGCAAGTAATAAATTTGCCTATTTGCTGGATTATTTAAATAAGCAGGGGGAAGGAGTAGTTGGCATCATATACTGTTCCACCAGAAAAACTGTAGAATCTTTGGTAAAGCAACTAAAGGATAAGGGGATTGAGGCCATTGGCTATCATGGTGGTATGACGCCAGAGGCCCGACAAAAAAACCAAGATACTTTTATCTTTAACCGTACTAGAATTATTGTAGCAACGAATGCCTTTGGTATGGGGATCGATAAACCAGATGTTCGGTTTGTCCTTCATTATAATATGCCTCAAAATATGGAGGCCTACTATCAGGAGGCTGGAAGGGCAGGCAGGGACGGAGAGGACAGTCAATGTATTATGATGTACTCACCCTCAGATGTAGTAAAACAAAAGCTAATCCTACAAAATGAATATATGTCTATAGAAAGAGAAAAGCTATTATATAAAAACCTTCAATATCTTATAGATTATTGTCATACTAATGACTGTTTAAGGGGCAGAATATTGACCTATTTCGGTGAAAGGATAGAAAATAGAAACTGTGGAAAATGCAGCAATTGTCTTGAGGCTGGAGAAACAATAGATATTACTGTGGAGGCCCAAAAAATCCTTTCCTGTATCTATAGGGCTAAGGAGAGGTTTGGCGCGGCAGTCATTACACAGATTTTAAAGGGGTCTAAGAGTAAAAAAATCATGGAGCTAGGTTTAGATAAATTATCTACCTATGGTATTATGAAGGAGTACAATACTGATGTTATAAGGGAGATTACTATGACCTTGGCTTCAAAGGGTTACATTCATGTAACTACAGATAAGTTTCCTGTATTAAAACTGACAGATCAGTGTCGCAAGGTTTTAAAGGGAGAAGAAAAAGTTTATCATAAAAAGGATTTAGTGGAGAACAAGGCAGTAGTAGATGAAGGAAAAACACAAAGGTCCAAAAAGATGATAGAAGGTTTTGAAGAAGAGCTGCTTAATAGATTAAAGGAACTACGAAGCAAATTATCTCTGGAAAAGGAATTACCACCCTTTATGATTTTCCATGATGCCACACTAAAGGAGATGGCGGCTTCTTTTCCCAGAAATAGAGAAGAGCTTCTTAACGTAAGTGGTGTAGGTCTAAAAAAGTACGAAAACTATGGAGAAGCCTTTATAGCCATCATTAAAGGCTACTGTGAAGAAAGAGGAATAGCGGTTGATGCATTTAAGAAGAAAAATATTATAGAAGTAAAGGTGGAGGAGGACTATAAAAACAACCACTTAGATCGGTATGGACTAACCTACAGCCATTATGAAGAAGGTTTATCCTTAAAGGAAATAGCAGAAAAAAGAGGTCTTAGTAAAAACACCATTATAAAACATTTAATAAAATGTGAGGAAAAGGAACAAGTTGTGGACTGGGAAAGGTTTATAAAGGATCCTTTAAAAGAAGCAAAAATACTGAAGGCAATTCATGAGGTAGGTTTAGAAAAATTAAAGTCTATTAAAGAGATGCTACCAGAAGACATTACCTATGATGATATCCATATCATCATTTTAAAAAATCAATTAGGGAGAGGCTAAGGATTATAGGAGTGACAATTTGAGAGTATTATCGGAAGTTGGATATCTATTGGAATTTAAGAGGATATAAAATGTAAATATTTACCATGTTGCAAGGCTAAAGACTGCTTCCTTGAATTAGTCAGGTTTCACAATAGCATTAAACTCACTCTATCAAAATATTGGAAATCTTTATAGGTATAACAAATTATATGTTGTACGATTTATAAAAATCGGTAATAATTATAGATAAAAACTTATTACTGAATAAGGAGCAAAGAGATGAGATATATAGATATGCATACACACACTACCGCTTCAGATGGAACTTTTACACCAAAAGAAATTATAGATTATGCCATACATAAAGAATTAGCTGGCATAGCAATTACTGATCATGATACAGTAGATGGGGTAATACAAGCCTTGGATCATGCTGAAGGATATAAATCCTTTATTGTTATAGCTGGAATAGAGTTAAGTACTGAATACCTTGGTGAAGAAATCCATATTTTGGGATATAATATAGACTATAAGTATAAAAAAATGTTAAAAAAGCTTACCCTTATTCAAAACGAGCGAGTAAATAGAGGGATGAAAATCATACAAAAACTGCAGCATTTAGATATCATGATATCCTATGATGAGGTATTAGAGATATCCAGAGAAGGGGTTATGGGAAGACCTCACATAGCAAAGGTTTTAGTTAATAAGGGATATGTTAAAAATATTGAGATGGCTTTTAATAAATATTTAAATAAGGGATGTCCAGCCTATGTAGCAAGATATAAATTAACTCCTTTTGAAGCCATAGATTTAATTAAAGAAGCTAACGGCTTTACGACCATAGCTCATCCAGGATTAATAAAAAACGAAACAATTTTAAAGAATATATTAACTAAAGGGGTGGATGGTGTAGAAGTATATCATCCAGAACACAATTCTCGAGATCGTAATAGGTTTTTAAGTTTAGCAAAAAAGCATAATTTATTTATTACAGGAGGATCGGATTTCCATAGTCCTCCACTACAAGAGGGGAGGCATGGAGATTTAGGTAGTGAAAAAATTTCTGTTGAAATAGTAAGTAAATTTTTAAAAATTTAAAGAGCTGGGTGGGAGAGAAACATGATAATAAAAGGTGAAAGAAACAGACAATTTCCTTCAAAAATAAGTACAACTCAATTTGTTAAACTATATATTTTGCACCTATTATCTAAGAAAAGCTTTTATGGTAATGAAATAATAGAAGAAATAAAGACTAGAATGGATTATAAATGGGAGCCTAGTCCCGGTATGATATACCCTTTATTAAGGGAGTTAGAGAGTAATAATTATATTATAGGGTGGTGGAAAGAACCAGATAAAAGATCCATTAGACATTATCGTATAACTGATGAAGGGTTGGAACATTATAACAACATTAAAAGGTTATATGAGCAAGTTTTACAAGATTCCCTAACGATTATCAAAAATACACTAAAAGATATTTATAAATGTGTATAAATAGAGATACTCCTTTATTATAAAGTTGGATTATTTGCATTATTTTCTACAATGCTACTATCAGTATAGTAAAAGATTTGATAAAATAAGAAGAGATGTAGAAAAAAGTGTAAAAATAGTAATAAAAGAGTTGAATAAAAATAATTAAATATTGCGGAGGGAATAAAATGAATATTAAATTATCTAAAAAAAATCTTAATATTACGCCTTCAGTTACATTAACCATTGATGCTAAAATAAAACAAATGAAATCAGAAGGGATTGATGTTATTAGCTTTGGGGTAGGAGAACCAGATTTTCACACCCCTGATAATATTAAGAAAGCTGCAGTAAAGGTCATTGAAAAGGGTTCTACAGGTTATACCGCTGCATCGGGGCTACCCCAGCTAAAGGAAGTTATTTGTCAAAAACTTGAGAAAGAGAATAAATTGCATTACAAGCCTGAAAATATAATTGTATCTAATGGTGCTAAGCACTCACTATTCAATATTTTTCAGGCTATTTGTAATCCTGATGATGAAGTGGTTATACCTACACCCTATTGGGTTAGTTATCCTGAACTAGTAAAGATGGCAGATGCAACACCTGTTTACATAGAATGTAGTGAAGACAATGGATTCAAACTAAAAAAAGAAGATTTAATATCAGTGATTACCCGTAATACAAAGGCTATTATTTTAAATAGTCCATCTAACCCAACAGGTTCTCTTTATACAAAGGAAGAGCTAGAGGAGATTGCAGAAATAGCTGTAAAACATGATATTCTTGTTGTTGCAGATGAAATATATGAAAAACTAGTCTATGACGGAGAAGAACATATTAGTATTGCCAGTCTAAATGAAGAAATTAAAGAAAGAACAATCGTTATTAATGGTATGTCAAAGGGTTATGCTATGACAGGATGGAGAATAGGCTACACAGCTTCTAACACAGAAATTGCCAAAATAATGGGGAATATACAAAGTCATGCCACATCTAATCCTAATACTATAGCTCAATACGCTAGTATCGAAGGATTAACAGGAGATCAAACTTCTATAGAAGAAATGCGAAGAGCCTTTGATGAAAGAAGAAAATATATGGTCAATAGAATTAACCAAATTAAAGATATATCTTGCATTACCCCTAAAGGTGCTTTTTATGTTATGATGAATATTTCCAAGTGGATTGGAAGAGAGATAAAAGGAAACAAAATCAAAAACTCTATTGATTTTGCAGAAGTGTTACTAGAAAATGCTAATGTTGCCATAGTACCAGGATTAGCTTTTGGAGCTGATGATTTTATTCGTTTATCCTATGCAACTTCATTAGAGAATATTGAAGAAGGATTAAATCGAATTGATAATTTTTTAAATAGTTAAGATATGAGGACTTCTCATATCTTAATTTCTTAAAGGTATACATAAAAGGATATAAGCTTAAGCAATATAAGGATAGATTTATTAGAATATGTAAAGCTGTTTAGAAGGAGTGAAATGGATGCGATTGCAAAAATTTTTAGCATCTTGTGGGATAGCTTCTAGAAGAAAAAGTGAAGAGTTAATAAAAAAGGGTATAATTAAAGTAAATGGTGTAGTTGTAACAGAAATGGGCTATAAAATAGATACTGAAAAAGATAAAATCACTATAAACGATAAAGAAGTTCAACAAGAGGGGAAATTTATTTATGTTTTATTGAATAAACCTGTTGGATATGTCACTACTGCCTCAGATCAATTTAATCGTAAAAAGGTAACGGACTTAGTTGAATCACCCTATAGGCTATTTCCTGTAGGTAGATTGGATTACAACACATCTGGACTCCTCTTGTTAACCAATAATGGAGAACTAACCTTTAAATTAACCCATCCTAAATTTAAGGTTGAAAAAACATATATTGCTAATGTGATAGGTAAATTAACAAAAGAAGAAATAGAAGCTTTCCAAAATGGTCTACAAATAGAAGATTATGTAACCTCGTCAGCTAAGTTAAAGGTTCTAAAGGAGACAGAGGAAAGTAGTCTAATAGAAGTTAGGATTCGCGAGGGAAAAAATCGTCAAGTAAGAAAAATGTGTGATGCTATTGGACATCCAGTTCTGCATTTGAAAAGAATCTCCATGGGAGAAATCAAGCTTGGTAAATTACCTGTTGGCAAGTGGAGGTATTTAGACAATGGAGAAACAAAATATTTACAAGGACTATAAGGAGTAATGATAGATGGTGATAATTAGAAGAGCCCTAGAGGAAGATAAAATAATATTAGCAAATTTTTATAGGGATTACTGGTTTTGGAATAATACAAAAGTAGATCATGAATATATGATAATTTTAGATAAAAAAAAGCTTTTAGGCTTTTCAGAAATAAAAAATTTCAATAATTTTATAGCAGAAATTATAAATATATATGTAAATGAAGATGTAAGGAATCAAGGCCTGGGGGATGGCCTTTTAAGAGCTTCAATGAACTATATTGAAAAAAACGGATCTGAATGGGTAGTGATTCAACAAAATGAGGCATTAGAAAATTTTCTTTTTAAAAAAGGATTACAACTACTAAAAGATATTAAAGTACCCCCTAGTATTAGAGAATATTTGAAGGAATATAACAATAGCACAACATTGTTATGCAACATCCCTTTGTTTTTCCAAAAAGGTTGCAAAAATAAAAAAAGTATGGGGTGAAAAATGAGTTACACATCAGTTTTGAGAGCAACAGATTTTGTACATAATTTTTTAAAACATAAAATTAATAAGGGAAGTATTGTTATTGATGGAACGATGGGAAATGGCCATGATACCTTATTTCTTCATAGGCTAGTAGGAGCTAGTGGTAAAGTATATGCTTTTGATATTCAAGAAAAAGCTCTAGAGGCTACAAAACAAAAACTACTATATAATAATGTTGCAATGGACAATAACTCCATTCACCTGATTCTTGATGGACATGAAAATATTGAAAGTCATGTAAAAGAACCTATTGATGCAGCAATGTTTAATTTAGGTTATTTGCCTAATAGTAATAAAGAAATAATTACTATACCCCAAACAACAATTAGAGCCTTTGATGGAGTTTTTTCCTTGCTAAAAAAGGGAGGAGTTGTTTCTATTCTTATATATTATGGTCATAGGGGAGGTATATTAGAAAAGGAATTAGTTCTTGACTATATTCGAAACTTAGATTATAAAAAGTATACGGTACTAGAATGCAACTATACAAATCATGAAAATAATCCACCCATTATTGTATTTATTGAAAAAAAGCAATAAAAAACAAATTCATATAGGAGGGGATATGAAGTGAAGGGAAAACTAGGTATTACAGAGACTGTATTTAGAGATGCCCATCAATCTCTTTTAGCAACAAGAATGAAGACAGAAGATATGCTGCCTATTGCTGCAAAAATGGATGAAGCAGGATACCACTCCCTGGAAATGTGGGGAGGGGCTACATTTGATGCTTGTCTAAGATTCCTTAATGAAGATCCTTGGGCAAGGCTTAGAAGTATAAGAAAAGAAGTAAAAAAAACAAAATTACAAATGTTGCTAAGGGGTCAAAATCTATTGGGATATAAGCACTATGCAGATGATGTAGTTAGTGAATTTGTAAAAAAGTCTATCTATAATGGTATAGATATTATTCGTATTTTTGATGCTTTAAATGATATCCGCAACTTAGAAACCGCTGTAAAGGTTACAAATCAAGAAGGTGGTCATGCTCAATGTGCTATATCCTATACAATTAGCCCTATTCATAACCTAGACTACTATGTGAAAAAAGCAAGGGAAATGGAGGAGATAGGTGCACATTCCATCTGTATTAAAGATATGTCAGGGATATTAACACCTTATGTAGCTTTTGACTTGGTTAAGAAGTTAAAAGCTGCTGTAAAAATACCCATACAGTTACATACCCATTATAGTAGTGGAATTGCGTCCATGACCTATTTAAAAGCAATAGAAGCTGGTGTTGATGTTGTTGATACTGCTATTTCTCCATTGGCGTTAGGAACTTCTCAGCCCCCTACCGAACCTTTAGTAGCAGCTCTTAAGGATACACCTTATGATACAAACATCAACTTAGAACTACTAAGTAATATTGCTGATTACTTTAGACCTCTAAGAGATAAATATTTAAATGAAGGACTTATTGATCCAAAGGTTTTGGGAGTAGATGCTAATACTTTGATATATCAAGTTCCAGGAGGTATGCTTTCTAATCTTATTTCACAGCTAAAACAGCAAAACAAACTTGATAAATTTGAAGAAGTTTTAGCAGAGGTACCAAAGGTTAGGGAAGATTTAGGATACCCTCCTCTTGTAACGCCTATGAGTCAAATGGTAGGTACCCAGGCAGTGTTCAATGTAATCATAGGTGAGCGCTACAAAATGGTACCTAAAGAGGTTAAGGATTATGTTGCAGGATTATATGGTGAAACAACAATTCCTATAAAGCAAGAAATTAAACAAAAAATTGTTGGAGATAGGCAGGTTATTACAGGGAGACCTGCTGATCTCATTAAACCTCAATTAGAAATTCTTAAAGCAGAGATAAAAGAGTACTTAGAACAAGAAGAAGATGTATTATCCTATGCTTTATTTCCACAGGTAGCTATGAATTTCTTTAAAGAAAGATGGTCTGAAAAATACAAAATAGAATCAACATTATATAATGAAAAAGAAAAAACCCATCCAGTTTAAATAAAGATGTTTTAAAGCCCTATAAATAGCTCCTGCAAGTCTAGGAGCTATTTAAACACACTCGTTATGTACAAATACCTTGGTTAATTTATTGCTGTAATAGGTAATAGCAGTTCCAGCTGTGTTTTTAGGAATAACCTCATAACACTTTAAACACATCAAATTGTTATTTTTAATTAACTCCTGTGTATGCTGAACTTCAAGATTACCATATTTCTTCCAGCTTTTCCAACCGGTTTTACACAGTAGACTGCGATTATTATAATCAGCATAAATCCATTTTAATATTCGATGAAAATGAAAAGGATATTTTGTATAGCTAATAAAGCTCTTAGGTAGTCCCAAATGAACAGTATAGTTTTCGAAGGTTTTTTCAATCTTTGTTTGCAGAGGGTTTTTGATTTTTGTTTTTATATAATTATAATTATGTTTTTTAAGCCATACTGATAGGGCATCAAACATATATCCTCGGCATATTTCAATAACTTCTGTTTTATCTACATTTAATTTTTTGAAAATATTTTCTACAATTGTGACAACATAATTAATATATATTTTATTTTCAAAATTTTTATCTTTATAATATTCAAGAGGAATAACATCATAATAATATTCATTAGTTTCTACTCTTAACACACCAATGATTGTTCCACCAAGTAAACTACCGCTTCCTGCATCATCTATTTGAATCAAAATATCACCCCAACATATTAGTTTAAATAAATAGAATAAGTTATTATATTATTTGTAATAGTTAATATATATATAATAAAAATAATAGTTAATTATAGGAGGAAATATATGCGTATTTTAGTAACTAATGATGACGGAATATTTGCAAGTGGCATTTATACATTAGCTAAAGAACTGCAAAAAATTGGTGAAGTAATTGTAGTAGCACCAAATACAGAACGGAGCGCAACAGGACATGCTATTACAATCCATCACCCTTTAAGAGTAACTAAAGTTAAATTCTTTGATACAAACATACAGGCCTATTCAGTTGAAGGTACGCCTGCTGATTGTGTTAAATTAGCGGTAGAAGCATTGCTAAAGGATGGAAAGCCTGATATTGTTGTTTCAGGCATAAATAATGGTCCTAATCTAGGTACAGATGTGATTTATTCAGGGACTGTTTCAGCAGCTGTTGAAGCGGCAATTATGGATATTCCATCCATTGCCATATCCATGGGTAGTACAGATATTATTCAATACAATGATGCAGCAGAATTTGCATGCAGAATGGCAGAAAAAATGCTTGAACATAGGGATTTAATAGAGACTATTGTTAATATTAATTATCCTACCTGTTTAAAGGAAGAAATAAAAGGGTCTAAAGTGACCACCTTAGGAATTAGAAAATATGCAAATACCTTTATTGAAAGACAAGATCCTAGAGGAAATAGTTACTTTTGGACATCTGGAACCGTTATTGACATGGAACAAAGCAAAGAAAGTGATATTTTAGCATTACAAAGCAACTATATATCTATTACTCCTATACATTTTGATTTAACTCATTTTAGAACTTTTGAAAAAATGAAAAAATGGAATATAGAAATATAACCTTACTGTTAGGTTATATTTCTTTTTTAAAAAATGACAGAAAAAATGTAAAACATGATTAGATAATTGCAAAACAAATATAATTCATTCAAATCATGAAATTTAAATTGCAAAACAAACAAGAGTTTGATATTCTTAAATTAAGAGATATAGAAATGTAATATTAATATTAATATTAATATTAAAAGGGAGAATACTTAACAATTATGGAGGGAGTTGTAAAGGGTGGCTAATCAAAAAAATAACAAAGAATTAAAAATAGTTAAAGCTTGGTGCAAAGGGTGTGGCATTTGTGTAGAATTTTGCCCAGTAAAGATTTTAGGGTTAATAGATGAAAAGATTCATATAAATGATATAGATAAATGCATAAAATGTGGTTTTTGTGAACTCAGATGTCCAGATTATGCTATTTATTTGGAGGAGGATAAAAATGAAAAATAGAAAAGTAAAATTAATGCAAGGAAATGAAGCTTGTGTTGAAGGTGCGCTTGCAGCAGGAATGAAATTTTATGCAGGGTATCCTATTACTCCTTCAACAGAAATAGCAGAAATTTGTTCTCAACGACTTCCAGTAATAGGAGGTAAATTTATACAAATGGAAGATGAAATTGCAGGAATGGCTGCAACTATAGGTGGCTCCCTTGCAGGACTTAAATCCATGACGGCTACTAGTGGTCCAGGATTTTCCTTAAAACAAGAAAATATTGGTTATGCAGCTTTAGCGGAAATTCCATGTGTAATAGTAGATGTTCAAAGGGCAGGCCCTAGTACAGGATTACCAACTGCACCTTCTCAAGGAGATGTTATGCAGGCAAAGTGGGGGACCCATGGAGATCATCCTGTTATAGCTCTTTCTCCAACATCTGTAGGTGAAACCTTTGATTTGACCGTTAAAGCCTTTAATTTAGCAGAAAAATACAGGACACCTGTTTTGTTAATGTTAGATGAAATCGTGGGACATATGAGAGAAAAAATTGAAATTCCTAACAAAGACGAGATTGAAGTTATAGATAGATTAAGACCTGAAGCTAATGATACAGATTATATGGCCTATAGGACAACAGATGATCAGCTGGTACCGCCAATGGCTGCCTTTGGAGATGGATTCAAATTTCACGTAACAGGATTAATGCATGATGAATTTGGCTTTCCTACAAATGATGCAGAAACATCAGATAAACTATTAAGAAGAATAATGCAAAAAATTGATAATAATGTTGACGATATAGTACTATATGAAGAAGAATTTTTAGAGGAGGCTGAACTGATTATTTTAGCCTATGGTGGTACCTTTAGATCTGCTAAAAGTGCTGTTAAAGCTGCAAGAGAACTAGGGTATAGGGTTGGACTTTTTAAAGCTTTAACACTATGGCCATCTCCTGAAAAAAGAATAAAAGAACTTGTAAAAAATGTAAAGAAAATCCTAGTGCCAGAAATGAACTTAGGACAATATGTATTGGAAGTTGAAAGAATTGTTGCAGGTAAAGGGGAAGTATATCATTTAGGAAAAGTAAATGGAGAAGCAATTACTCCTGATGAAATCCTAACTAAAATTAGGGAGGTTCTTTAAAATGCATATAGGTAGTCAATTAATTAGAGATAATTTTAGAATGGATCGATTGCCTCATATTTGGTGTCCAGGCTGTGGACATGGAATTATCATGAAAACGGTTGCCCAAGCTATTGAGAATTGCAATTTAGAAAAGAAAAAGGTTTGTGTTATTTCTGGTATAGGATGCTCATCAAGGGCTCCAGGATATATGGACTTTAATACACTGCATACAACTCATGGAAGAGCCTTAGCCTTTGCCACAGGAGTAAAGCTAGCTAATCCAGAATTAAAGGTAATTGTTATTACAGGAGATGGAGATTGTACAGCCATAGGAGGTAATCATCTTATCCATGCGGCAAGAAGAAACATAGATATTACAACAATTGTATTTAATAATAATATCTATGGAATGACTGGTGGACAGTACTCTCCAACAACTCCAACAAATGAGTTCGGAACAACTGCTCCATTTGGCAACATAGACAAGGCATTTGATGTATGTAAGCTAGTTGACGGTGCTGGAGCTACTTATGTTGCTAGGGGCACAGCCTATCATGCAAATCAGCTAACAAAATTAGTGGAAAATGGTATTCACAACAAAGGATTCTCTTTGATTGATGCCATTAGTATATGCCCTACTTATTATGGGAGAAAGAATAAAAAAGGATCTGCTGTTGATATGATGAAATACTTAAAAGATACTGCAGTTGATGTTAAAGTAGGTGAAAAACTACCCAAGGAGAAGATGGCTGGAAAGTTTTTAATCGGAGAGTTTAAAAATACAATTGAACCAGAATATACAGAAGAGTATTTGAAAATTATAGAAAAATTCAAAACTGTAAAATAGTAGTAATTATAATGTTGCCAAAGGAGAGATAATATGAAGAGTCGACAGGAAATCAGACTCAGTGGTTCAGGAGGTCAAGGATTAATCTTAGGAGGAATTATTTTAGCAGAGGCGGCTATTTTAGATAAAAAAAATGCAGTTCAATCCCAGTCATATGGACCAGAAGCAAGGGGTGGGGCCAGTAAATCAGAAGTTATTATCAGTAGTGAAGAAATAGATTATCCCAAGGTCGAGAAAGCAGATGTATTACTTGCATTAACACAAGTAGCCTATGATAAGTATATAAATACTTTAAAGGATAATGGGATTTTAATCATTGACACTTCTATAAAGCATACTAGCAATACATCTTATAAAGTTGTTCAAGTTCCAATACTATCTACAGCATCTGATAAAATAGGAAAGTTGATGGTTGCTAATATTGTTGCAGTTGGATTAATTCAACAACTAACAGATGTTGTAACTAAAGATTGTTTAGAAGCTGCTGTTCTTAATAGAGTACCAAAAGGTACAGAAAAGTTAAATAAACAAGCATTGATAGAAGGATACAACCTAGCCAGTAGGTCGTTCTTGGAAGTAGTCGGGTAAAACATTTCAAAAATTTTTAATAGGATGATGATAATATGATCGAAGATACAAAGGATTTAATTCTAGAAATTCAAAGAAATTTTCCAAAGCTTAGCAAAGGCCAAAAACTTATTGCTCAATACATTGTAGAACACTATGATAAAGCTGCATTTATGACAGCCTCAAAATTAGCAAAAATAGTGGGAGTCAGTGAATCAACTGTAGTTAGGTTTGCAAATGCTCTAGGCTTTGATGGATATCCTCAATTACAAAAGGGCCTACAGGATATCATAAAAATAAAGCTTACTACTGTACAAAGAGTAGAAATGTCTAGAGATTATTTTGGTGAGGAAGCAATATTAAAAAAAATGTTTAAGTCGGATATTGATAATATTCGTGCTACTCAAGAAGCTATGGATTTTAAAACCTTTCAAGAGGTAGTAGACAAAATATTAAAAGCTGAAACAATTTATATTATAGGCTTGAGAAGTTCTACTGCCCTAGCCCAATATTTAGGCTTCTATTTAAATATGATTGTAAATAATGTAAAAATTGTAGGCTATGGCATAAGTGATATTTTTGAACAAATGCTTAGGGTCTCTGATAAAGATTTAGTTATAGGATTGAGTTTTCCTAGATATTCAAATAGAACTGTAGAAGCATTAAAATATGCAAAGGAACAAAATGCAACTATAGTAGCAATTACTGATAGTTTTATGTCACCTATATATGGCCTATCTAATTACTGTTTAACTGCTAAAAATAATATGGCTTCCTTTGTTGACTCATTGGTTGCACCTTTAAGTTTAATTAATGCCCTCATCTTAGCAGTTGGAATGCGTGAAAAAGAAGAAATAACTGCCTACTTCAACAAACTAGAAGATTTATGGGATAAACATAATGTATATGACAATGAGAAATAGAGATAAGCATATCTTTCCTAATAAAACAAAGAACACCTCTAAATTTGGTGTTCTTTGTTTTATTCTATGAATATAGTGTAATAATTTATTGATTTTTTGAGAATAAATAAGTAAAAATCAGATTTTTAAAATAGGAGATAGGGGAATCATTAATGAAGAAGTTATATGTAGTTAGGCATGGAGAAACTAATTGGAACTTAGAAGGCAGAACCCAAGGGATTAAGGATTCTCAATTAACAGATGATGGCCTGCTTCAAGCACAGCTTTTAGCTAAAAGATTAATTGAAGAAAAAATAGAAGTAATTTATTCTAGCTGTCTGTTAAGGGCCAAATCTACAGCAGAAATTATCAGTAAAATATTAAAGCTTCCTTATTATTGCGATAAAAATTTAAATGAGATGAACTTTGGCCAATGGGAAGGATTAACAAACGAACAAATTCTAAAATTATATCCAAGTGAGTTGAAAACTTGGAGAAACTATCCTCATGAAACCTGCATACCCAGTGGAGAAAAGTTGATTTCTGTCCAAAGAAGAATAGTAGAATTTGTAGAAAATGTTTTAAAAAATACCAAAGAAAAAAATATATTAATCATTAGTCATAGCACTATAATTAAATTATTGTTATTGAATGTATTAAACATGGATATATGCAATTACTATAGATTAAAACAAGAAAATTGCTGTATAAATATAATTGAGTTTAGAAATTATGGCCCTGTTCTATTAAAGTATAATGAGACAGGTCATATACAACATAACAGTAGGTGACTTTCATGATTAAAAAATCAATTGATAAATTTGAAAAGTTTTGTTTAGTTATTACTGTCTTTAGTATTTTTTGTATCTTTATATTTAATTCTTTAGCTAATTATAATCGATATTATGATGTATATTATAAAAATTATGATGATTTACAGCACAATTATCTTGTACTACAACAACAGGGGACCGTTACTATAGAAATAATTGGAGATAAAGTTTATCCACATTTAGAAATTTTACTAAATGGAGAAAGTTATAAAAAGTTTCACAACGAAAACACCTCTGTTATAATGGTTAAAGATGGGGACGTAGTACAGATAAATGGTAGCATGTACAATGAAGATATACAATTAAAGGTAGTGAATGTTTCCTATAATGTTAAGTTGCCACAGCCCCCAAAAACAGTATATATAAGTAGAAATATAAAAACTTTATCAAGAGTAGAAATTTAAGAATACTTGAGTAATATGTAAAATTAATGTATAATTTTAATAGTGTGTATCAATAAATAGGTTGATTTTATAAATAACCACCCTTTATTGGTGGTTTTATCACTTTAAAGGGAGGAATCCAATTGAAATATCTACAAATAGCCATCGATGGCCCGGCTGGAGCGGGCAAAAGCACTATTGCTCAAAAACTGGCAAAAAGGTTAAACATTACTTATATAGATACTGGTTCCATGTACAGGGCTTTAACTTATAAGGTAATTAAAGAAAACATCAATATACATAACAAAGAACAAATTATTAATATCACTAACAATGTTGATATGACAATTTCCCAAGATAATATTTTTATCGATGGTGAGGATGTGACAAGAAACATCAGAAGCCAAGAAGTCACAAAAAGTGTTTCTTATATAGCGCAGATACCAGAAGTTAGAGAATGTCTAGTAAGGCTACAACAGAAATTTGCCACAAATAATAGTGTAGTTATGGATGGTAGGGATATTGGTACCCATGTATTACCAAATGCAGCTATCAAGATATTTTTAACTGCTTCTATTGATGAAAGAGCCCATAGAAGGTATAATGAACTGATACAAAAAGGTGAGGCTGTAGTCTATGAAGATATCAAAGAATCTATTAAAGCAAGGGATAAGCTTGATACAGAACGACAACATGCTCCTTTAAAAAAAGCAAAGGATGCTATTATTTTAGATACAACAGGTTTAGATGTAGATATAGTTGTAGAAAAAATTATTTATATCATAAGTCAAAAGTCATAGATAGTAGGGTGACCATAAAAGATTATAATAGAAGAGATACTATAAATTTTCTAATAAAATAATTTAATTAAAGAAGGAATTTAGAATGTTTTATAGAATATTAAAATGTTAACTCTCTTATATTCAGTCAATAAATCCATTATTGCAGTAGGAGGTAATGAATGAAGGTAATTTTAGCTGACTATTCAGGATTTTGCTTTGGAGTAGAAAAAGCAATCAATACTACTTTTGGAGAATTAGAAAAAAAACAAAAGGATCAAAATATCTACTCGTTAGGGCCTTTAATACATAACAACCAAGTAGTAAAAAATTTGGAAGAAAAAGGGATAGAGGTTATAGAAAATATTGAAGATTTGTCAGAAGGATCTATCATAATAAGATCCCATGGTGTTTCAGAAAAAATTTATGAAGAACTTGAAAATAAAGGTTTAAATATCATTGACGCAACATGTCCTTTTGTAAGAAGAATACAAAATATTGTAAAAAACTATTATGGTAAAGGATACACAATTGCTATTATAGGAAATTCTTGTCATCCTGAAGTAATAGGGATTAATGGATGGTGTAATAATCAAGCTATCATTATTAATAAAGAAGAAGATATTCATAAAGTACCATCAGTAGATAAATTATGTATTGTAGTTCAAACAACAATGGCAGTAGAGCAATATAATACAATTAGTGAAAAGTTAGAAAATTATGCAAAAGAAGTTGTGAAATTTAACACGATTTGTTTAGCTACAAAAGAGAGACAGAATGCAGCGAAACACTTAGCTACAAAGGTAGATGCTATGGTTGTTATTGGTGGACAACATAGTTCAAATACACAAAAGTTAGTATCAATTTGCAAAAAAATAAAACCCAATGATACATTTCATGTAGAAACTATCAAAGATTTACCTATAAACACTTTTAAAAAATATGAAACGATAGGAGTTACTGCAGGAGCATCTACACCAAGATGGATTATAAGTGAAGCTATTGAAACAATAAGAAATATATAATTATTCTAAGGAGGCCAATATTATGCATAATGAAATGGAAAATTTGATGGCAGAAATAGAAAAATCTATGGTCAAACTACATAGAGGAGATATAGTAAATGGTAAAGTCATTAATGTTACACAAAACGAGATAGTTGTTAATTTAGGATATAAATCTGATGGAATAATACCAAAGGAAGAAATTTCAAATGACACGTCTATTTCACCTAAAGATATAACAAAGGTGGGAGATGAAATTAAGGTATATATTCTAAAAGTTGATGATGGAGAAGGAAATGTTTTATTATCAAAGAAAAGAGTAGATAGTGAAAAAGGATGGCAGGATTTAGAAAAAATAAAGGATGCTCAATCTCTTGTAGAGACAAAAGTCATAGAAGCTGTTCGTGGGGGAGTAGTAGCATTAGCTCGAGGAATCCGTTGTTTTATACCTGCAAGTCAACTTTCCAATAGATATGTAGAAGACCTAAGTGAATTTGTAGGTAAAAACTTTAATACAAGAATCATAGAATTTGATCGTAAAAAGGCTAAAGTAGTATTATCTAGAAAGATAGTATTAAAAGAAGAGTTAAAAGAAAAGAAAAATGAAGTGTTTAGCAAACTTACAAAGGGTGAAAAAATCCAAGGGGAAGTAAAACAAATTACAGATTTTGGTGTTTTTGTTGATATAGGTGGGATTGATGGACTTGTACATATATCTGAATTATCTTGGGGTAGAGTAAAGCATCCATCAGAAATATTAAAGTCTGGAGATAAAGTAGAGGTAGAGATATTAGACTTTGATAAAGAAACAGAAAAAATTTCTCTTAGTCTTAAAAGCACTCAAAAACAACCTTGGGAACAAATTGAAGAAAAATACAAAGCTGGAGATATTGTTGAAGGAAAAGTAGTTAAATTAGTAGATTTTGGAGCATTTGTTGAGTTAGAAGCAGGATTGGATGGATTAGTTCATATTTCTCAAATTAGTGATAAGCATATTGCTAAACCAGCAGAAGTTTTAAATGTTAATGATAGTGTAAAGGTGAAAATATTAGATATTAATAAAGAAGAAAAACGTATTAGCTTAAGTATTACAGCTGTTGAAAAAAAGGATGAGGAAGAAGTAACATCTGAATATATCAGCGATGATGCACCTGTAACTATTGGAGATATCATCAATACATCTGACAATATTGGAGAAGAAAATAGAGAGTCTTAGACTCTTTATTTTTTACTCTGTTTATAATCAGGAGGAGATTTTAAATGGAAGGTTATGATGTTTTTAAAGAAAAAATTTATAGAAAAATAGGAATAAACTTATCTAGCTATAAAGAGAGACAAATGAAAAGAAGAATAGAATCTTTAATTACCCGTAATAGTTATCATTCTTATGATGAATATTTTGCAGCTTTAAATACTAATGAAAAGTTATTAGAAGAATTTATTAATTATTTAACAATTAATGTTTCAGAATTTTATCGCAATCCTCAACAATGGGAAACATTAGAAAAAGAAGTTATCCCCAATCTACTAACCAATAAAAGAAATTTAAAGATATGGAGTGCTGCCTGTTCCACAGGTGAGGAACCCTACTCTTTAGCAATGCTTTTAACGAAATTTTTATCATTAGAGGAAATTAGCATATTAGCTACAGATATTGATAAAGAAGCACTAAGCAAAGCTAATACCGGAATTTATGGAAAAAAAAGCATTGAAAATCTTCCGAAAGATTTTATCCATAAATACTTTAATAAGATTGCAGAAAGCTATAGGATTTCAGACGATATTAAAAGTAGAATAACCTTTAGAAAGCATAACCTTTTAGAAGATGCATATCCAACCGATTGCGACTTAATCATATGTAGAAATGTTATGATCTACTTTACTGAAGAAACAAAAAATGAAATGTATCATAAATTTTATAATTCGTTAAATAATAATGGTGTACTATTTGTTGGCAGCACTGAACAAATTATATTACCCCATAGATACAAACTTACTCCTATTAAAACTTTTTTTTATAAAAAAATGCTATAAAATGACAGCTGATTTATAAGTAGATGGCTGAATTGTAGATGAATTTACTTGGAGGATGTAGTACTTGATCTCCTGCTGAAGGAAGTGGCAGGCTCAAAGAAATACACTGAAGGATAACTTATAGAAAGGATGCTGTATATGGAATTGAGAGAGCTTATGCAAAAATTATCAGAAGCATCTGGGGTTTCTGGTTACGAAAGTGAAGTAGCTGAAGTAATCAAAGCTAATTTTCAAGACTACACAGATAACATTAAAAAAGATAATCTAGGAAACTTAATTTGTTTTAAAAAAGGGAAAAAAAATAATGGAAACAAAATCATGTTAGCAGCTCATATGGATGAAATTGGCTTGATGGTGAAGGATATTGATGAAAAAGGTTATGTTCAGTTTACCAATATTGGGGGAATTGATCAAAGAACCCTGCTTTGTCAAGAAGTCATCATACATGGAAAAGAAAAGATATATGGTATCATTGGGGCTAAGCCTCCCCATCTATCAACCGATGAAGAAAGAAATAAAGCTTTAAAAATGGAAGACTTGGTTATAGATATAGGACTAAATAAAGATGAAACAAACAAGGTGATAAGAATAGGAGATATTATAACCATCAAAAGAAGGGTAACTCACCTATTAAACGATTGGATGGCTGGAAAAGCTTTGGATGATAGAGCAGGAATTTTAGCACTGTATATATGCCTCAAGGAACTAGATAACATAAACCATGACATGGATGTATATTGTGTAGCTACGGTTCAGGAAGAGGTAGGAACTAGAGGTGCTATAACCTCTACCTATGGCATTAATCCAGATGTTGGAATTGCAATTGATGTGGGTTTTGGAAAAACTCCAGAACTAAATAAATTTGACACAATAGAAATGATGAAAGGACCTGCTATTACTATGGGTCCCAACATTCATCCTAAAATATTTGAAAAGCTAAGGGAAGTAGCAAAAAATAATTATATAGACTATCAAGTTGATGTAGCTCCAGGCAGAACAGGAACAGATGCATGGCCAATGCAAGTATCAAGAGAAGGAGTTGCTACTGGCCTGCTATCTATTCCTCTAAGATATATGCATACTTCTGTTGAAACTATTAGTTTGTCTGATATTGAAAAAACTGGAAAGCTATTGGCTAGATTTATTGCTTCATTAAATGGAATAGATATGGAGGAATTGCTATGTTATTAAAAAAATTAACTAGTGCTTTTGGCATATCTGGCAATGAAGGAGAAGTTCGAAGAATTATAATAGATGAGATAAAAAATACTTCAAATCATGTAAAGATAGATAAAATGGGAAATATTTTTGTGGAAAAAAAATCTTTTGAAAACAGACCCCATATTGTCATTACAGCCCATATGGATGAAGTAGGGTTTATGGTGAAAGGAATAGATGACAGTGGTCTTATTAAGATTACTCCTGTAGGAGGAATTGATGCTAGAATTTTGGTTTCTAAGATTGTAATAATTGGCGAAAAAAGAATCCCAGGTGTAATTGGAGCGAAGGCCATTCATATGCAAAAGCCAGAAGAAAGAAAAAAATCACTGAGTATTGATGATTTATATATTGATATTGGCTCAAAAAGTAAAGAAGAGACAGAAAAAAATATTTCTATAGGAGATTATGTTGCTTTCCATAGCGAATATATAGAATTTGGAACCAATAGAATCAAAGCTAAGGCTCTAGATAATCGAGTAGGTTGTCATATTCTTATTGAAATTCTAAAGCAAGAAATGCCTATCAATATCACTGGGGTTTTTACAGTTCAAGAGGAAATTGGTCTCAGGGGAGCAGAGGTTGCAGCAAATCAAGTAGATGCTGATTTAGTTATCGTATTAGAAGGTACCACATGCTCAGATGTTACTGGGATTGAACCTCATATGCAAGTTACTGAACTGGATAAAGGACCTGCTATCTCTATTATGGATCAGACTTCGATCTATCAACGAAAATATATTGATTCTTTAATTGCTATTGCTAAGCAATATAATATACCATGGCAGCGCCGTAAAACAACATTCGGGGGAAATGATGCTGGTAGATTTCATTTGGCTAAAACAGGATTACCCTGCATATCAATAGCAGTTCCCTGTAGATATATTCATTCACCTGTTTCAGTTTTGAGCAAAGATGATTTAAGCAATACAATCCAACTTGTAAAAAAATATATTGATGAGATTAGTAAAGGAGGTATTCTATGATGACAAACTTAAATATAGATTTTCTTAAAAAGATGCTATCTACCTATTCACCAGCAGGTAATGAGGTTAAAATAGCAGATCTTATTAGAGAAGAAATAAAAGAACTTGTTGATGAGATCACAGTAGATACACTGGGTAATTTAATTGCTAGAAAAAAAGGTGCTGGTAAAAAAGTGATGTTGGCAGGACATATGGATCAAATCGGTTTGATGGTAACCTATATTGATGATGAAGGATTCCTAAGGTTTACCAATGTAGGGGGCATTTCTCCAGCTATTACATTATCCCAAAGAGTTATTTTTGAAAATGGTACGATTGGAGTTATAGGAAGTGAAAGACTTGAAGATTTAAAGGATTTAAGACTGGATAAATTATTTATAGACATAGGTGCCTCTAGCAGGGAAGAAGCAGAAGACAAAGTGAAAATAGGAGATATTGCTGTTTACTGTAGTGAAGTCGTAGCTGATGAAAAAAAGGTAATATCTCAAGCATTAGATGATAGAATTGGATGCTTTGTGATGATAGAAGCACTGAAAAGGCTATCTAACACCGAAAATGATCTCTACTTTGTATTTACTGTTCAAGAAGAAGTGGGCACAAGGGGGGCAAAAACGGCTGCTTATGGAATAGAGCCAGATATCGCCATAGCTTTTGATGTTACAGCCACTGGAGATACACCAAAGGCAAAGTCCATGGCAGTGAAGTTAGGTAAAGGGCCTGCTATTAAGGTGAAGGATAATTCTATTTTATGTCATCCTAAAGTAAAAAACTATATGATAGATCAGGCAGAAAAAAATAATATACCTTATCAAATAGAGATTTTAGAATTTGGGGGAACAGATGCAGGTGCCATCCACTTAACTAAATCTGGTGTTCCTTCAGGTGTATTATCTATTCCCTGTAGATATTTGCACAGTGATTGTGAAATGGTTTTTCTATCTGATGTAGAGGAAGCAATAGAATTAACTAAAAATATAGTAATCCATCCTATTCAATTAGATGAATAAAAAAAGACATGATATCATGTCTTTTTTTGTCTGATTTTTTATTGTTATACTATAAATTGATTGAATTTGTATTACGAAAGTCTATCATTTTAAAAGGAAATTCTTCCATAAATATTGAAGAAGTTTAGAAGAAGTCTATAGGAGGTGAAGGTTTGGAAGTGATCAATGAAATCTATTCTATAAAAGAAATAGCAGATATAACGGGGTATAAGCCTCATGTTATAAGATTTTATGAAAAAGAGTTTGAATTAGATATTCCTAGAAATGAAAGTAATAGAAGGTATTTCACCTATAATGAATTAGAACAGCTTAGATATATTAAAACCTTACAGGAAAAAGGATTAACAAACAAACAAATCAAGCAGGTATTAAAATCTCCAGAAGTAATTATAAATAGTAGTGAGGACCCTGTAGAAGAAACTGCTGTTACTCAAATGACTTTAGAGGATATCCATCATTCCGTGGAAAAAAACAATTTATTAGGGCAAGAGGAGTTTCACTATTTATTAAAAGAAATAGTGACAGGTCTTCATAAATTTAATTATAAAGAGGATATTGAAGAACTATCTATGAAAATAGACGACCTAAAGGCTCAGTTGATAAACCAGGAAAAGGATGTTTTAATATGTGAAAATGCAAAACTTAAAATGAAAATTAAAGAAAAATCCTATGAAGTAGCAGAATTAAAAGAAAAACTTAAAAGAGAAGAACATAAAAAGGTATCTATTTTTGCTAAACTATTTGGAACAAAATAATAGAAAGCCCGGAAAATCCGAGCTTTCTATTATTTTGTTCTATCAGGATAGTTTTATAAATTACAAATTTCCCCACACCATCTACTGGCAGTTTAGCAACAACTTTGTGGTATTAGAGTGGTATTAGGATATTTTTCTAAAGCTAATTTCAAGATATTCATAGCTTTTTTTAGGTCATTTTCATTTAAAATGTAAGCAATTCTTGCTTCATTTTTACCTAGGCCTGGTGTAGCATAAAAACCTTCTGCTGGTGCTAACATAACAGTTTCACCATCTACATCAAAATCCTTTAACAGCCAAATTGCAAATTTTTCTGCATCATCTACTGGTAGTTTAGCAACAACATAAAATGCACCTGTTGGCTTTTTACATAGTACACCAGGTATTTCACTAAGTCCATTATATACGATATCTCTACGGTTTTGGTACTCTGTATTTACTTCATTGAAGTATTCTTGTGGTGTTTTATATAGTTCAACAGAACCAATCTGCTCAAGAGTAGGTACACATAGTCTTCCTTGGCAAAGCTTTAATATTTGCCTAATTAACTCTTTATTTTTACTAGCTATAGAACCAATTCTTGCACCACAGGCACTATAACGTTTTGAAACACTATCTATGATAACTACTCGATCTTGTATTTTTTCGATGTTTCCAAAACTAGTATAGTGTAATCCATCATAAACAAACTCTCTGTAAACTTCATCAGCAATGATAAATATGTTATACTCTTCAGCTAATTCAGCTAATATTTTAAGTTCTTCTTTAGTATAAACTACACCAGTAGGATTACCAGGGTTAGAAATTAAAATAGCCTTTGTACGAGGATTAATTAATTCCTCAATCTCAAATTTAGAGGGCAAATGAAAACCTTCTTCTGCTTTACAGGTAATAGGAGATACCTTTACATCCACAGCAGAGCTAAATCCATTATAGTTGGTATAGAAAGGTTCAGGTACTAATATTTCATCGTTAGCATCAGCTATAGCAATAATAGCAAATAAAAGAGCCTCAGAACCCCCATTGGTAATTAGAATCTCATCTTGCTCATAATGGATATCATATTTTTTATAGTAGTTAATAATGGCATCTATCAATTCAGGCATACCTTGTGATGATGAATAAGCTAATACTTTTTCATCAAAATTTTTAATGGATTTCATAAAGGATGTAGGAGTTTCAATGTCAGGTTGTCCGATGTTCAAATGATACACATGTTTTCCATTAGCCTTGGCCCCTTGTGCATAGGGTACAAGCTTTCTAATAGGTGATTCCTGCATTGCTGTGATACGTTTTGATAATTTCATAAACATACCTCCTATATAATATTTGTACATACATCTATATATTAACATAAATTGTAAAAACCAAACAAGAAAAACCTTTGCGAGAACAATAAGTTAGAATTTTTAGATTTTTATCAACCTAATTAACAAATAGCAATTATCGATTATCAAAATATAATTAAAATCGATTAAAAGAATGAATGAATATGTATACTTATGGTGATAATCAAATAATATAATGCATAATTTTCTATTTGCTGTGAGGTAGATAAATTATCTTTCAGGAGGGGTTATGATGAGAATTCCAGCACATATTGGTATTATTCCTGATGGGAATCGAAGGTGGGCAGAAAATAAAGGATTATTAAAGGAAGAGGGATATGAAAGAGGTTTAAAGCCAGGACTAGATCTATTTAAACTTTGTGAAGAAATAGGAATAAAAGAAATAACTTATTATGGATTTACAATGGATAACACCAAAAGACCATCAGTTCAAGCCCTAGCTTTCACCAAAGCTTGTATAGAAGCAGTAAAATTGCTTTGTCATGAGGATGCTTCCCTATTAGTATTAGGCAATACCGATTCAAAGATGTTCCCCAAGGAATTAAAACAATACACAAAACGACAAGTATTTGGCAAAGGTACTACTAAAGTCAACTTTTTAGTTAACTATGGATGGCATTGGGACTTATCAAGATCAACAGATAAAGCATTAAAAAATCAAAATGATTTATTAAAGACCTTATATTCATCAGATATATCAAGAATTGATCTAATTATTAGGTGGGGAGGAAGAAGACGATTGAGTGGATTTCTACCTATACAATCTGTATATTCAGATTTTTATATTATAGACCAGTACTGGCCAGATTTTCAATCCCAGCATTTATATGAGGCTTTGGAATGGTATAATAAACAAGATATCACATTAGGAGGATAAGAAAAGACTTCTGCAGGGAATTCAACCCTGCACTTTTTTTATAGATTTATTTAGGTTATAATATATTAATAAGAATTTGTAATACTTGATTCAATATAAGGAGGAAGTAGGCTTGAAAAGACAAAATAACTATGAAGTACATTCCATTGACCTTCAGAACCAGCAAGAGATTGTGGAGGAAATTTACTGTGAAAACAAAGAATTATACGAAACAACTGGAAAGCAAAAGAAGGTATTAATTGTAACCTACGGTTGTCAAATGAATGAGCATGACTCAGAGAAGCTACTATCTATGTTAAAGGATATGAACTATATAGAAACTACTAAAAAAGAGGAAGCAGATTTAATTATATACAATACATGTTGTGTTAGAGAAAATGCTGAATTAAAAGTTTATGGGAATTTAGGGGCCCTAAAGCCCCTAAAGAAAAAGAATAATGATTTAATTATTGCTGTGTGTGGATGTATGATGCAGCAGCCTAAAGTTGTAGAAGAAATAAAAAAGAAATATCAGCACGTTGATTTAGTTTTTGGAACCCATAATCTCCATACATTCCCAGAACTTTTAGCCAATTGCAAACAGGCTAATAATATGATAGTAGAGGTTTGGGAAAAGGAGGGGGACATAATAGAAGGTATACCTTCTATTAGAAAATATGATATTAAAGCATTTGTAAATATTATGTATGGATGCAATAACTTCTGTACCTATTGTATTGTACCCTATACTCGAGGACGAGAGCGTAGTAGAGAAGTAGGAGATATCGTAAAGGAAGTCACTGATCTTGTGGAAAATGGGACAAAGGAAATTACATTACTAGGTCAAAATGTTAATTCCTATGGCAAAACCCTAGAAAGAAGAATTGAATTTGCTGACCTATTAAGAGAATTAAATAGAATAAAAGGTTTAGAAAGAATTAGGTTTATGACTTCTCATCCTAAGGATTTGTCTGCTGCACTAATTACTTCTATAGCTGAATTAGATAAGGTTTGTGAGCATATACACTTGCCATTCCAAGCTGGAAGCAACAATGTATTAAAAAATATGAATAGAAAATACACAAAAGAAGGTTATTTAGAGTTAGTTCACAAACTTAAAAAAGCCGTTCCTAACATAGCAATGACAACGGATATTATTGTAGGCTTCCCTGGAGAAACCGAAGAAGATTTTAAGGATACATTAGATGTTGTGGAAAAAGTTAGATTTGACTCAGCTTTTACATTTTTATATTCTATTCGTGAAGGTACTCCAGCTGCTAAAATGGATGAACAAATAGATGACAAAATGAAACATGAAAGATTTAATAGATTAGTAGCAGCAGTGAATCGTATCAGTGGAGAAATAAATCAAGATTATATGAATAAAGAAGTTGAAGTATTAGTAGAAGGGCTTAGTAAGACGGATTCAACTAAGTTAATGGGAAGAACAAGACAAAATAAGCTAGTTAATTTTCCCGGTGACACATCATTAATAGGACAAATAGTTACAGTGAAAATTACTGAATCAAAAACATTTTCATTAAATGGAGAAGTAATAGATAAGACTTTAGATAATAACTAATCAATTCAAAACTGGCTTAAAGATAAAGCCAGTTTTTATTTCCAGTTTTTTTAAAAGAAAAAATATATCATATTAAATATTATCATAAATGATAACATTATTAAATAAAATTATTCAAGTTTATATTTCAAACAAATACATATTTGTTATAATTATACTATGAGTCATTTAAAGGAGGCGTTGCAATTGAGGAAACTAACCCCTATGATGCAACAGTATACAGAAATTAAAAATCAATATAAAGATACACTTTTATTATTTCGTCTAGGAGATTTTTATGAGTTATTTTTTGATGATGCTGTTGTAGCTTCTAGAGAACTGGAGATTGCCCTTACTGGAAGAGATTGTGGCCTAGAGGAACGAGCCCCCATGTGTGGGGTTCCCCACCACTCCGTTCATAATTATATTAATAGATTAATTATAAAAGGTTATAAAGTAGCCATATGCGAACAAGTAGAGGACCCTAGTGAAGCTAAAGGAATTGTTAAACGAGATGTTGTAAGGGTAATTACTCCTGGTACAATTATTGATACAGATTTACTGGAGGAAAAGAAAAATAATTATATTATGTCAATCTATTGGGTAGATGAAGGCTGTGGTCTAACCTATGCAGATATTTCTACCGGAGAATTATTTTCTACAGAAATTTTACAAAAAGGCTTAGAGCAGAATCTTCAAAATGAGATATCTAAAATACAGCCCAAAGAAATTATATATTGTATTAAAGATTCAAACCTAAAAGATGTCCTACTGAAATATCAAGGAAACTTTGATTTGTTTGCTAGTGAGTATCAGGATTGGAAATTTGAATACCATCAAGCTGCAAATCAATTAAAGCGTCATTTTGATGTGTTAACTTTGGATGGATTAGGATTTACTAATAATCATTTAGGCATTCATTCTACAGGTGCTTTGATTGATTACTTGCAGACTACTCAAAAAAGAGCCTTAAATCATTTAAATAAAATTAACATATATACCCTTAATAAAACAATGACCCTGGATTTAACCACTAGGAAAAATTTAGAACTTACGGAAACCCTCCGAGAAAAAAAGAAAAAAGGTTCCTTATTATGGGTGTTGGACAAAACCATGACTTCCATGGGGGGAAGAATGATTAGAAAGTGGATTGAAGAACCTCTAGTTGATGCTGTTGAAATTAATCAAAGATTAGAAGCGGTTGAAGCTCTGAAAAACAATACTTTAATAAGACAAGAACTAAAAGCCAATCTTAAAAACATTTATGACCTAGAGAGATTAGCAGGTAAAATAGCCTATGGTTCTATCACACCAAGAGATTTAATAGCCTTAAGAAATTCTCTAAATCATGTACCTAATCTTAAAATACTTTTAGAAAATATAGCCTCACCCCTCTTACAAAGTATCTTGATTTCTATAGATGAGCATCAGGATATTAAAACATTGATCGAAAAAGCAATTCAAGAGGATCCTGCCATAGCTCTAAAGGAAGGTAATATAATAAAAACTGGGTACAATCATGATGTAGATGAACTTAGGAGAGCCTCTATTGAAGGTAAGTCATGGATTAGCAATCTTGAATCCCAAGAGAGAGAATGTACAGGGATTAAGTCACTTAAGGTAGGATATAACAAGGTTTTTGGATACTATATAGAAGTAACAAAATCTAACCTTCATATGGTTCCTAAAGAATACATTAGAAAGCAAACCCTTTCAAATTGTGAAAGATATATTACCCCAGCATTGAAGGAAATAGAAGCAAAGGTTTTAGGAGCTGAAGAGAAAGTAGTGTTATTAGAATATCAGTTGTTTGTTAATATCCGAAGTATTATTGAAAAAGACGTTCCTCATATTCAGCAAACAGCCCATGCTATTGCTCAGCTGGATGCATTATATTCCTTAGCTGAGGTAGCTTATGAAAATGGGTATACTAAACCTATTGTAAATGATGGAAACACCATCAACATACATGAAGGAAGACACCCTGTAGTAGAAAAAATATTGGGGATTAATATGTTTGTAGCTAACGACACATATCTTGATGAAAAAAATCATGAAATCTCCGTCATTACAGGACCTAATATGGCAGGAAAATCAACCTATATGAGACAAGTAGCTCTCATTGTACTCATGGCTCAAATTGGCTCCTTTATTCCTGCTACCCAAGCTGAAATAGGAATAGTTGACCGTATATTTACAAGAGTTGGAGCTAGTGATGATCTTAGTCAAGGTCAAAGTACCTTTATGGTAGAGATGAGTGAGATGGCAAATATATTAAATAATGCTTCTTCTAAAAGCTTACTTATACTAGATGAAATTGGACGTGGCACAAGCACTTTTGATGGATTAAGTATTGCTTGGGCTGTTATTGAATATATTAGTAAGCTCTTGAAATGTAAAACTCTTTTTTCAACTCATTACCATGAACTAACAGAGCTGGAAGGAAAAATTAATGGAGTAAAAAACTATTGTATATCCGTAAAAGAAGAGGGTGAAAGTATAGTTTTTCTCAGAAAGGTTATAGAAGGCAGTGCAGATAAAAGCTATGGTATTCAAGTAGCTAAATTAGCAGGTCTTCCTAATGATGTTATACAAAGGGCACAATTAATATTAATAGATTTAGAAAAAAATGATATGGTCAAGGATAATGAAACTATTGATAATTCAAATAATAATCAAAACCAACAGTTAAACTTTGACGATTTCCATCGGGAAGAAATATTACAGGAGATAAAAAATATCAATTTATTAGAAACAACACCTTTAGAGGCTATAAATATGCTCTATTATTTACAAAAAAAAGCAAATGGGATTTAAGGAGGCATAAATGATAAATAAAATTAAGATGTTAAACGACTTAACTATCAATAAAATAGCTGCCGGGGAAGTGGTAGAGGCCCCCTATTCAGTTATAAAAGAGTTGACAGAGAATGCCATTGATGCAAATTCCACCAATATTACTGTAGAAATAAAGGAAGGTGGACAAAAACTCATTAGAGTTAGCGATAATGGAGATGGGATATATGAAGAAGATGTTGAAGCTGCTTTTATGCGACATGCTACCTCTAAAATCATAGATTTAGAGGATTTAAATACTATCCTAACCTTAGGGTTTCGTGGCGAGGCATTAGCTAGCATAGCTTCTGTATCACAAATTGAAATAACTACAAAGCCTAGAAATCAATCCTACGGAATATATTTAGAGATTGAAGGTGGGGTTGTTATTAATAAAAAACAAGTAGGATGCTCTAATGGGACAACTATTACAGTGAAAAATTTGTTTTTCAATACTCCCGCTAGATTTAAATTTATGAAAAGTCCCCAAGCTGAGGCTACAAAAATAAGTGAATTAATAACTAGACTAGCCCTAAGTCAGGCAAAAATAGGCTTCAAGTACATTAACAATAATAATATTATGTTCACCACCTCTGGAGATGGTCATTTAAAGGAAGCTATATTATCAATTTTAGATAAAGATTTATTTAAAAGTCTTATACCCATTCATAATCAGAAGGAACCTATTAAATTACAGGGTTATATTGGTCAACCTACCTATGCTAGAGGGAATAGGAATTATGAGATTGTATTTGTTAATGGAAGATATATTAAGAGCAAGCTTGTTTATAAGGCTATTGAGGATGGATATAAAGAGAAGTTGCCTATAAATAAATTTCCTGTATGCATTATGAATATAGAAATTAGTCCACAGTTAATTGATGTTAATATTCACCCTATGAAGACAGAAATCAAGTTTCACAATCAACAGATGGTCTATGATTTAATTTATAATACTATACGAAATACTCTAGTGGAAAATACCACTGTTCCTTTTTTCTCATTATCAAATAGAGATAAAAAAAATCATCATAATCCAGTAAATATGCCTTTTAGTCCTAATCTTCAAGAGAATAAAAGTACGTATAATACACATAATAACAACGAATTTACCAATAAAACTGAAAGCAATCAATTGTTTTTTGAAGGCTATAGGGAGCAAATAGACAATAATATTTTCATTAATAACGATATGAGTGAAAATGTTATTATAAATGAAGACCATATCCAGACCGAAGTTACCCAAGAGAACTTTCTTAGCAGTTTACTTTATAATCATAAGGTTATAGGTCAGTTATTTAACACCTATATTATTGTTGAAAAGGATTGTTCTATGATTTTGATTGATCAACATGCTGCCCACGAAAGAATAGTTTATAATCAAATGCTACAGGATTTTAAAAACAACAAAGTAGTTACCCAAAGATTGTTGACACCTAAAGTGTTAGAACTATCCCCTGAGGATTTTCTATTAGCAATGGAAAATGTAAATAAGTTTAATAGTCTTGGCTTTGGTATAGAGGTTTTTGGCCATAATACTATTATTATTCGAGAGGTTCCTTTAATAATGGGCACACCAAGAAATTTTGATTTTTTTATTGATATTTTAGATGACTTTAAAAATGAAAAGAATCATGAATCATATTTTTATGAAAAAATTATACGAAAATCCTGTAGAGAAGCCATCAAGGCTATGGATAAATTAAATTTACAGGAAATTAATGCTTTAATTAAAGATTTATGTAAAGTACAGCCACCATTAACTTGCCCCCATGGACGACCTATCGTATTAGCCTTATCAAAATATGAAATAGAAAAAAACTTTAAAAGAGTTCAATAGGAGGAGACGCTTTGAGTAAAAATCTACTAATTATAGTAGGCCCAACTGCCGTTGGTAAAACAGCTACTGCTATTGAAGTAGCTAAAAGATTAGACGGAGAAATTATATCTGCTGACTCTATGCAGATATATAAATACATGGATATTGGAACTGCCAAGCCTACTATAAAAGAAATGCAAGGGATACCCCATTATTTAATTGATATCATAGAACCAAATGAAGACTTTTCAGTTGCATCCTTTCAAGTAAGGGCAAAAGAAACAATAGAAAAAATTAATGCTAAAAAAAAGCTTCCCATCGTTGTTGGAGGAACAGGTTTATATATTAATTCCCTTATTTACAATATGGACTTTACAAAGACTATATCCAACTGGAATTTAAGAAAGCAGTTACAAGAAGAGGCAGATAAGTATGGTAACGAATATATTCATAATAAGTTGAAGGAAATAGACCCTTCTGCAGCCGAAAGAATACATAAAAACAATGTTAAAAGGGTTATTAGAGCAATAGAGATATTTCAAGAAAGTGGGGAAAAAATCGGAAATTTCCGTGAGGACCTTCAATTAAATGAAGCCTATAACTTTGTCATCATAGGTTTAACTAGAAATCGTGAAGAGATATATGATAGGGTTAATCAGAGGGTAGACATAATGATGCAAGAAGGTCTAATAAAAGAAGTAGAAGCACTGGTACATCAGATGAATTATAATGAAGATTTAATAGCCCTTAAGGGCCTAGGATATAAAGAAATTATTAGTTATTTAAATGGAAATAGTACTTTAGAGGAAGCTATAGATATATTGAAACGAGATACTAGAAGATATGCAAAAAGACAGCTAACATGGTTTAATCGTCTAGAAAATATTAAGTGGTTTAACTTATCAGATTATAGCTCATCTGAAAAATTATTTAATAATATTGTTCAGTATGTTGAAGGACATTTTAATCCCTTATAGAATATTAATATAAATATACTACTTATGATGGTTATACTGTCAAAATGACTTTAGACTGTATAAATTAAAGGTAATAAGAGAATCCAAGGAGGGTAAAACATGAAAAATACTATTAATTTGCAGGATATTTTTTTAAATCAAGTTAGAAAGGAAAGTATTGCAATAACCATATACCTAGTAAATGGTTTTCAACTCAAAGGGTTAGTAAAAGGGTTTGATAATTATACAATTGTTTTAGATTCTGAAGGAAAACAACAGTTGATATATAAGCATGCTATTTCCACCATATGTCCAAATAACCCAGTAAATTTTATGCAAAATCCTAAAAATCTTAATGAATAAGCAAACTTTTATAAAACTTCCCTATTAACAACAAGTAGGGAAGTTTTTTTCTAATTAAACAAATAAATATTTATTATCTACCTCTGACACTTTTTTTGTTATTACTGAATATGATAGAATAGCATGTATTTTGAGGTGATATGATGACAAATAAATTTAGAAAAGATATTGAACAGTTATATACCTTAGTTAAAATAGGTTCTATTGGCAGTAATGAATTTTTAAATCATTTAATTATAAGCCAACAGTTAAAAGCAAATCAACAAAAACATCTCCTGGATACAGATGGTGATCTAAAAGAGGAATCTCTAGAGGATATTATGGGAGAACTTCATCAACTGATAGGACTAGATGAAGTAAAAGGAATAGTAGATGAAGTATTAGCTTATGTTGAAATCCAACAAAAACGTAAACTACAAGGACTAAACGCTACACCACTGGTATTACATATGATTTTTAAAGGCAATCCTGGAACAGGTAAAACAACGGTAGCTAGGCTGTTGGGTAGAATATTTAAAACAATGGATTTATTAGATAAAGGTCATCTCATTGAAGTTGAAAGGGCAGATTTAGTTGGTGAATATATTGGACAGACGGCTTTAAAGGTTAGACAACAGGTCAAAGAGGCGATGGGAGGTATT